>CAYWOT010000295.1:975-2978 GCA_964459975.1 uncultured bacterium | reverse complement strand
GCCGCCCCGCACGGCGCCCGCATCCTCGACACGCGAAAGACCACGCCGCTTCTGCGCGCCCTGGAGAAGTACGCCGTGCGCGTGGGGGGCGGCACCAGCCACCGGTCGTCGGTGACCGAGGCCGTCCTCGTCAAAGAGAACGCCATCCGCGCGGCGGGCGGGATCGAAAGGGCGGTGGCCGCGGCGCGGTCGGCGGGACACTACCTTGCCCGCATCGAGGTGGAGGTGGAGACCCTGGAGCAGGCCGGCGAAGCGGTGGCCGCCGGGGCGGACGCGCTTCTCCTCGACAACATGGCCGTGGAGACGGTCCGTGAAGCGGTCGCCCGGTACGGCCGCACCGTGTTTCTGGAAGCGTCGGGCGGAATCCATCTCGGGAACGTTGCGGAGTACGCGGAAACCGGCGTCCCCGCGATCTCGGTCGGCGCCCTGACCCATTCCGCGCCGGCGCTCGATCTTTCCTTCGAGATCGACCGGTGAGGTGGCTGCGCGCCTGCCTTCTCGCGTGCTGCATCGCGGCGGCGGCGGCGCCTGCCGCGGCCGCGCCGGGAGGGGCCGCCAAAACCGGGTACCGGCTCTACGAAGCGACCGCGGCGACGGTCAACGGGGAGGTTCTCTTCCGCTCGGACGTCGTCCGGGAGGCGTGTTTCCGCAGCTGCGGAGCGTTTCCCGGGGACGAACCGGCCGACCTGTCCCTCGCCGCGGCGCGGGACAGGCTCATCGCGGACACCCTCGTCCTCCAGGAACAGGCGAAGCTCGAGCTCGGGACGGTGGATAACGCCGCTCTGCGGGAAGCGGCCGCGTCGGCGCTTTCCTCCATGGCATCCTGCTCTTCGCCCTGCGCGAAAGACATTTCCGCCGGTCGGGTCCGCGACTACGTGAAGCGGAGGATGCTGGTCCGCGAATTCCTCCGGAAGCGCGTGGCGATGTTCGTCGAGGTCAACGACGAGGAGGTGCAGAGGGAGGCCGAGCGGCGCGCCTCCCGTTCGGGACGGCCCGTTGCCGATTTTCCGGCCGAGGCGCTTCGAAAGGAGCTTTCCGAGCGCAAGGCGGAGCGGGAGATCGGAAACTGGTTCGCGAGGCTGACATCGAAATCCCGGATCGTCCTGTCGCCCCTGGAGGAACGCGGATGGATGAGCGGTACGCCCTGACCGTCCGGTCGTCGTTTTCCGCAGCCCATCGTCTCGCGGAGTACGAGGGGAACTGCGAGCGGCTCCACGGCCACAACTGGCAGGTGGAAGTCACCGTGGAGTCGGACTCGCTCGATTCCCGGGGGATGGCGCTCGACTTCCGCGTCATGAAGGCGGCGCTCGCGGAGGTCGTCGCCCGCCTGGACCACAAATACCTGAACGAGATTCCGCCATTCGACTCCCGAAACCCGTCGTCCGAGAACATCGCCCGCCGTATTTTCGAAGAGATGGAGGAGAAGGTTCCCTTGCCCGCCCGTCTTGCGCGCGTCACCGTGTGGGAGTCGGACGACGCGTGGGCGGCGTATTCCCGCCCCCGCCGGTAGCGCCTACCGCGACAACGATTCGTTCAACCTTTTCAGCAGTTCGTCCAGGTCGATCCGGTGCACCTTGGCCCCGTGCTCGAGGTTCTCGTACCCGGAGAGCTGACATTCCGTGCAGTCGAATCCGAACCTCCGGAACACGGCGGCCGTCTGCGGATATTTCCGGAGAACGTCATCCACCTTCATCTCCTTGCGGATCATGGCGCCCTCCCGGAGAAGATGCACTGATTGTAGCACACGGAACCGGCTCACTTCAGATCGAGGAACCGGAGGGACGGTGCGCGAGGCAGACGGCCGATCTTGGCGGCGAGCTGGAAGAAGCGCTCCAACCCCTCGATTTCCCCGGCGAGGTCGTACGAAAGGTGCCGCCAGTAGTCCGACAGGAAGTCCCGGGGAATCCAGTCGGGCCCCAGCACGCGGCCGTCCGGACGGTCCATCTCCCGCCGGGCGGCCTTCTTTGCCGCCACCAGCGTGCTTGCGAAGTGCCGGAGGGCCG
>CAYWOT010000295.1:0-965 GCA_964459975.1 uncultured bacterium | reverse complement strand
CCCCGGTCCGGGAGGGCCTTCCGCGAGACGATCCAGAGGGCGAAGACGAACGGCTTGCCCGTTTCGCGCTGCCACCATTCCCCGAGGTCGGTGACATGGTCGGCCGCTCCGGCCAGGCTCGCCCGGATCGCCTCGTCTCCGATCGCGAGATACGCCGGGTGGAGGCGAAGCGCCTCCTCGGGGGAGAGGGAGGTGCGGTGGAGCCGATTGCGCTTTCGGAGGAACTCGCGGAGGAGGATTTCCAGCAGGACGATCGACGTGTCCGAGCTGTCCGTCACCGCGATCGGACCCGCGGGGAGGTCTTCCGGCCGGCGATGGGAGAACAGCAGAACGCTCATGACCTTGCCCTGCGAGGCGATGGAGACGTCCGGGCAGAGAAGGTACCGCTCCGGGCATTTCCCGTACTCGATCGACGAGGACGGCGATACGTCGAGCGTGCCGCGGCGCAGCTTCCGGTTGAGAGTGGACGGGTGGCCGGGAACGAACCGCACCCCCTCCACAGGAAACTCCGTCTCGAGGGCGTTGAAGATCGGGAGAAGGTTCAGGAAGGGGATCTTTCCGACGCGCAGCATCGTTCCTCCGGTCATTCGTACCGCAACGCCTCGATCGGGTGCAGCGCGGCCGCCTTCCGGGCCGGGACGACGCCGAAGAAGATCCCGACGAACACCGAAAACGTGAACGCCAGGGCGACGGCCCAGAGGGGAACGTCGATGGGAAGCTTCGGGACGAGAAGCCGGATTCCCCACGCTCCCAACACCCCGAAGAGCATACCCCCGATCCCCCCGCACGAGGAGAGGGTCGTCGACTCCAGGAGGAACTGCGCGAGGATGTCCCGGTCTCGCGCGCCCACCGCCTTGCGGATCCCGATCTCGTTCGTCCGCTCCTTGACCGTCACGAGCATGATGTTCATGATCCCGATTCCCCCCACCAGGAGCGAAATGGCGGCGATGCCGCCGAGGACGTAG
>CAYWOT010000294.1:0-3000 GCA_964459975.1 uncultured bacterium | reverse complement strand
AGGACAAAAAGTAGCGTTTTGCACGGCCGCCTCTTCCGGATGCGCGGCTACTCTCCCTGCATCGCTTCCATGCGATATTCCTCGATCCCGTCCGGCGGATCGAAGAACACCACCATGAACGCCACCGATTTTCCCGGCGCCACGTCGACGTTGCTCAAGCTGGCGCCGAAGCGGTTCGACATCGCGGCCTCGATGTCTTTGCGGTCGGCGGAGCGCAGACCGGGAATGACGTTGCCCGCGTACGCGGTCTTGTCGGCGATCGTGCGGTGGTCGGCGTCCAGAAGCTCGGCGCGGACCCGGATCGCGCTCTTCTTGCTCTGTCCCTCGTTGGAGACGGTTCCCTTGATCACGAACAGTTTTCCCGCTTTGTCGCTCGTCTCGTAGTATCCGATCAGGTTGCTGACCTTGTAGGAGGCGACGGCGCCCTTCTCGCCGAGCCAGAACGACTCGAGGCGCGAGACCACGGTGCGCAGGTTGCTCTGCCCGACGTCCGTGAACGCCAGGTAGGCTCCTCCTCCCGCCAGGGTCAGGAACAGGAGGGCCAGGAGCATGAACGACGGTCTGCTGGACGGCTCCCGCTTGGCACGCCGCACGGGCCGGCGCGTCTCCGGCTCCGCGGGTGTCGGTTCCGGCTCCGCGGGCGTCGGTTCCGCGACCTCCGGGGGGGGCGGTAGCGGGGCTGCGGCCTCCTCGGCGGGGCCGGCTTCCGACAGCCCCGCGAGCTCTTCGTGGAACTCCTCGGCGCGCGAACGGGGAGGCTCCGCGGGAGGAATCGGCAGGTCCGGCCGCGCGGCGACCGGCGTCGGCTCCTCTCCGGGGACCTCGCGGGGCGTATCGCTCAAGCGCCAGGAGATATCGAACCGGCTGTCCTCGTCGTTTCCCGAGTCCTCCTTCCGGAGGAACTCGGGGAGGTCGGTATCGAGAGTCAGGAACTCCTCCGACTCCGGCTCCTCCCCGGGGGACGGCTCGGCATTGAGGGGTTGCCCCAATGCCACCTCCGAGGGGGGAGCGGCGGAGAGCTCCTCCGAAGGTTGCGGAGGCACTGCGTCGTCGACCTGCGCCGGACCGGAACCCGGCGGTTCTTCCGCCGGGGGCGCGGAGACCGGCTCGGCGGCGTCCTCTCCGAAAAGGGGGCTGTCCAAGGACGGATCGCCCTCCGGAACCGGTTCGAACGAGTCCGTCGGCTCCGGCTGGAACGCTTCCGGTTCCCGGTCCTCGTGGAGAAACCGCTGGAACGGGGAGCCGTCGTCGTCGGCCGCGACCGGCGGCTCCTCCGCCGATTCCGTTGCCTCCCGGTCCGGGAACTCCCGCTCCGAAGGCGCCTGCGGAGGCGGTTCGGATTGCGCTTCCGCCTGGATCTCCTCCTCGACGGTGCCGAATGAAGCGGACGTGTCCGCTTCCTCGTGGCGGAACAGGCGGACCAGCGAGTCGTCAAGCTCCGTCTCGTCTCCGTCCGCGGCGGCGGGTTCCCCTTCCGGTTCCGCGGTCTCCCGTTCCATGCTCTCCCGCTCCGGGATTTCCTGCGGGGACGGCTCGGGTTGAACCTCCTGCGCTCGCTCCTCATCCTCGGGTCCGGACAGGGCCGCCGGCTCCGACTCCTCCCGGCCGGGAGATGCGGTCTCAAGGTCGGGGGACCAGCCGCCGGCAGAAGAAGAGGACTCGCCCGCCGGTTCAACCGGCCCGGGTGCCCACGGCTGCGGCCCGGGCTCCTCGTGGGCCTGCGTGCCGGCGGCTTCCGGCACGCCGGACCCGGTGTCCCGCAGGTCCGGCTCATCGACTGCGGCACCGACCGCCTCGCCCGCGGGCGCCGGAGGCTCCGGCGGCTGCGCCGCCACCTCTGCCGGGAACGGTTCGCGTTCCGTGGCGGCCTCGACCGGCCGCTCCTCCGGCCGGCTCTGCGTGCCCGACCCTTGGAGCTGCGCCCGGAGGTCGAAGACCTCCTTTTCGACGACCGGGGCCGCGGGAGCGCCCGGCAGGTCGCTCTTCATGATGATGATCGCTTCCCCGCATTTCCGGCAGCGGATTCGTGCGCCCTTCCCCTTGATCCGGGTTTCGTCCAGCTTGAAGCGTGCGCGGCACGCCTGGCACTCGATGATCATCATCCCCTCCGAAGCGTCACGTCTGGTGCACCTACCCGGACTATAACGGAATCGCCGGAACCTCTCAACCCCGCTCTCCTCGTCCACGCTGTTTCCGTCCGAGGGCGCACAGGAGGATTCCCGCCTCGAACAGAAGGTAGATGGGCACCGCCACGAGGATCTGGGATGCGGCGTCCGGTGGAGTGAGAATCGCTCCCAGCACGAACACCCCGACGAGCGCCCCTTTGCGTCCGCGGCGCAGGAGGTCCGGCGACACGATTCCGGCCCGTCCGGCGAGATACAGCGCCGGCGGGACTTCGAACATCGCTCCGAAGATGAACAGGATCCGCAGCATCAGCGAGAGCGACTCTCTCATCGACGGCATGGGGACGATGGCCGGCCCGCCGTAGGACAGGAAGAAGGAGAAGATGAACGGCACGGCGATGAAGTACGCGAAGGCCATCCCGGCGAGAAAGGCGACCGTGGAGCACAGGGCGAACAGGACGACGATCTTCCGTTCCTTCCGGTACAGGCCGGGCGAGACGAAGCGCCATGCCTGGTAGAAGATCACGGGGCTGGCCAGCACGAACCCTCCCCAGAGCGCGAGCTTGAAGTACGTGAGGAACGCCTCGGTGAGCTCCGTGAAGACGAGCTTGGAGCCTCCGGGGAGGCGGGTCATGAGGGGCGAAAGGAGCGCGCGGTAGAGGAATTCCGACTGCCAGTAGCAGAGGATCGCGCCGATCGCCATCGCGATCAGGGACCGGAGCAGCCGCTGGCGCAGCTCCTCCAGGTGCTCCGAAAGTGGCAGCCGGACCTCGGAGTCCGTGGCTGGTTCCGACTTCATCTCAAGCGGAAGTGCCTTTCCGGTTCATCCCTTGGCGGCGGCCGGCGGCTCCGGCGGCTCGCTCGTCACAGGCGGAGT
>CAYWOT010000293.1:0-3002 GCA_964459975.1 uncultured bacterium | reverse complement strand
ACCCGCGGCCTCCGGCGTGACAGGCCGGCGTTATAACCAGCTTAACTACCACCCCGAAACGGAAGACGATATCGCAGACAGAACACGGTAGCAGACGACCCGCCTCCGTGTCAATCGGCGGAGGAAACGTCGAGGCGAACGCGGCGGGCACGCCGCGAAAGGAGGGCAACGCGACGCGGGTCAGTCGTCGAGAACTTCCCGCACCTTGGCAGTCAACCTGTCGAGTCCGAACGGTTTTTCGATGTAGGCAGCGTCCTCGGCGAGAAATCCGTGGTGCGCGACCGTCCCGTCCGTGTACCCCGACATGAACAGCGCCTTGACGCCGGGGCGGTCCGCCGCGATCCGATCCACCATTTCCGGACCGGTCATTCCGGGCATCACGATGTCGGACACGACGAGATGGATCGGCCCCGCGTGGTACCCGCTCAGCATCAGCGCCTGTTCCCCGTCGGACGCGCGCAACACGGTGTACCCTCTCGTCTCCAGAACGTTGGAGACGAGCTGCCGGACCGGCTCTTCGTCTTCGACCACCAGGATCGTCTCCGTTCCCTGGGTCTTCCCCGTCCACACCGCGTCCCGCCGCCGGACCGCGTCCACCTTTTCCTCCACGCGGGGCAGGTAGACCTTGAAGCAGGTGCCCCGGCCCGGCTCGGTGTAGCACCAGACATAGCCGCCGCTCTGCTTCACCATGCCGTAGACGGTCGCCAGCCCGAGGCCGGTCCCCTTCCCGACCTCCTTCGTCGTGAAGAACGGCTCGAAGAGACGGGCCTTGGTCTCGGCGTCCATCCCGTGCCCGGTATCGCTCACGGCCAACACGACGTACTGCCCGGCTCGCACCCAGGCGTGCTCCCGCAGGTAGTCCTCGGCGATGTCGAGGTTCATGGTCTCGAGCGTCAGTTTTCCTCCTCCCGGCATCGCGTCGCGGGAGTTGATCGCGAGGTTGAGCAGGATCTGCTCGATGTGCCCGGGATCGGCCTTGACCCGGCCCAGCTCGTGCGCAAGCACGGTCGTGAGCTCGATGTCCTCCCCGATCAGACGCTTGAGAAGGCTTCCCACGTCGGCGATCACGGTGTTCAAGTCCAGCACCTTGGGCTGCAGCACCTGCTTGCGGCTGAACGCCAGAAGCTGGCGTGTCAGGGTCGCCGCCCGGCTCCCCGCCTTGCGGATCTCGTCGACCTCCGCCCGGAGCGGGTCCGCTTCGTTCAGCCGGGAGAGGAGCAGGTCGCTGTACCCGTTGATGGCCGTGAGGAAGTTGTTGAAGTCGTGGGCGATCCCGCCCGCGAGCCTCCCGACCGCCTCCATCTTCTGCGCCTGGCGGAGCTGTTCTTCCTTCTCGGAGAGGCGCTTCTCCGTCCTCGCGCTCTCGGTGATATCGAAGGCGAAGTGCATGTAGAGGTTGTCGGCCACGGGGATCCAGTGCGCATCCCAGGTCGAGTCCGGCGTCTCCACAATCCGGTGGCGCGCCTCTCCGGCCGTCCAGACCTCCGGAGCGAGGCACCACGGACAGGGATCGCCACGCTCCCCCCACGTGGAAAAACAGGTGGTTCCGGGGACCGCCCCGACCTGGACCGCGGCCCGGTTGGACGCCACGATCTCCCGCTCCCGGGGCCTGAGCAAAAGGGCCACGCACGGCAGACTGTCGAGCAGAAGCTGGCCCATGTGCATCTGCTCGCGCTCGGCCTGCTCCGCCTCCTTGCGGACCGTGACGTCCTGGACGCTTCCGTCGAAGTAGAGGATCCGCCCGTCGGCGTCGGAGACGATCTGCGCGCTGACCTCGGCCCAGCGAACCGCCCCGTCGGAGCGGACCACCCGGGTTTCGAAACCCTGCATCGTCCCCTCCGTCCGCGCGATGGCGAACATGCGGGCGATGTCGTCGGGATCGACGAAGAAGTCGCGGATGTTCCGCGCCAGGAGCGACTCCTTGTCGGGGAAATGTCCGATCTCCAGGAGAGCGCGGTTGGCGTCGACGATGGCCCCGTCGAACAGGACGCGGAACAGGCCGACGGGGACCCGGTCGAACAGGTCCTGGTACCGGTTGCGGTATTCCACCACGGAATGGACCGCGCTGGTCGCGCGCATCAGATAGCGGGCGCGATGGCGCAGCACCCCCCAGTTGATCGGCTTGGAGATGAAGTCCGTGGCGCCCGCGTCATACGCGCGGTCGATCGAGGCCACGTCCTCCAGGCCGGTCATCATGACGATCGGGATGGTCCGCCCTTCCTGCCGCCGGCGCATCGCCGCGCACGCGGCGAACCCGTCCATCTCCGGCATCACGATGTCCAGCAGAACGAAATCGGGCCGGACGCGGTCGAACCGCTCGAGGGCCCGCGCGCCGTTCTCGGCCGCATCCACGGCGAAGCCCGCCTCCTTCAGCGACTGCGCCGCAAGCAGGCGGGTCACTTCCTCGTCGTCGACGACCATCGCCAATGGACGGACCTGGACGGACTGCTCGGCCGTCAGCTGCATCTACACACCTCAGTCATTGGCGTCCCGCTCCGGTTGATTCTTATCGGAAAAAGGGCCCCGGGTCTTTAACGGACGGACGCCAAAGGGTTGAAACCGCACCCGGAAACGCGCAGCCGGATCCGCGATGGGTCGCGCGGCGTTTGAAGAAGATGGAGCCGTCGAATGACCGCAGGGACCGCCGAAATCGCCCCGCGGGGAGACAGCGGCGGCGGCGCGGGCAGGATCTGCCCCGAATTCATGCCTCCCCGGCAAAGAAGGCGGATTTCGGGTAAACTCGAACCGGTCGGGGATATTCTTCCTTACTCTTTCACGAGGAGCGAGAGCGTGGTCGACACGACAACGAACAACGCCGTGCCCGGACCTGCGGAGGCGCGGTCGGGCCCGGAAATCGCGCTGGAAACCCGGCGCCTCTCCCGCGTCGTCGCCGGCAGGGCGCTGGTGGACGACATCAGCGCGGAGGTACGGCGCGGCGAGGTCTTCGCGGTGATCGGGCCGAGCGGGGCGGGAAAGTCGTCGTTTCTTCGCCTCATCAACCG
>CAYWOT010000292.1:0-3009 GCA_964459975.1 uncultured bacterium | reverse complement strand
AAGATGGCGCTGGAGTGGAGGCCCGAGCGGTAGCCGTAGCCGTCCCGCCGGCGGGCAAATAAGAAGGACGGAGCCGCCAGGCCCCGTCCTTCTTCGTGGTTTACCGGGTTCGAAGTCGCTGTTTCCGGGTTACCAGCCGACCGCGCACCCGTCCTTGCGGAGTTCCGATCCGGCCCTGTAGGTTCCGTTGATCGGCGGGTCGTCATCCGCCTGATATTTGTCCTTCTTTCCATGATGTTTCCAATAGGTGTCATGTCGGCTGGGCAGCCTGGGCGGCCGCAGGCTGTCGTCCCGCTCGAAGAGAATTCCCTGGTAGCCGCCTCCCAGGCCTGTTCTCGACCGTGTGGTTTCCCCCCAGGCCTCCAGATCCTCGTGGACCGCCTCGTAGAGATACTTGTCCAGACTCACGACGTCGCTTCCCTGGTCGTGATCGAAGCGGGCCGCGTCACTCGTGGCCTGGACGTTGAAGCCGAGATCGATCATGTTGACGATGTGTTGCGCGTGGGCCTGGGGCTGCGTGCCCCCGCCCATATTCCCAAAGGCCATCAGGGGTTTGCCGTCCTTCGTGATGAAGCCTGCGATGATGGTGATGAAGGGCCGCTTGCCTCCTTCGAGCGTGTTGGGATGGTTGGGATCGAAGGTGAACATCGCCCCCCGGCTGCTCAGCTGGAAGCCGTAGCCGGGGATCGTGACCTTGGATCCCCAGGAGGTGTAGACGCTGTACACGAACGAGACCATGTTCCCCCACCGGTCCGCGCTGGCGCCGTAGATCGTCCCGCCGGGAATATTGCCTTTGACGTCGGCCGGCCGCGCCTGGGGAGGACTGATCTGGATCAACGGGCAGAGGCCTCGGGCGTACTCCTTGGTGAGCAGGGTGTCTTCCAGCAGATCCGGCAGCTCGGTGAAGAAGTCCGGGTCCGCGTTGTACCGCAGGAGATCCGAGTACGCCAGTTTTTTCGCCTCGACCTCGATGAACGTGAACAGAGAGTTCGGGCGCCCGAGGGCGGCAAGGTCGAACGGGGTGGCGGGGTCGCCCGCACCCACCTCGGCGCACTGCTCGAGGATGTTGGCGATCTCCAGGGCGGCCCACGCCTGGCTCGGAGGCGGCGTCTCCCAGATGTCGTAGCCGTGATAATTCGTCGTGAGCGGCTTCTCCCATCGCGCGTGGTAATTTCTCAGGTCATCCAGGGTCCAAAACTGCTTCATGCCCGGAGGAAGGACGACTCCCAGGGAATTCGCCTTCTTCACGATCGCGCGGGCGATTTCGCCCTTGTAGAAGGCGTCCCGGCCCTTCTTCTGGAGCACTGCGAACGCGTGGCCCATGTCCGGGTTCTTGAAGATGCTGTACATGCCCGGTACCGATCCGTCTTTGCAATACTCGTTCGGGATGTCCGGGTCCACGGTATAGCTGCAGAGGGAACTGGCGCTCCCGTGGAAACTGTTCGCAAGGACCTCGTGCACCGGGAACCCTTCGTAAGCGTACTTGCGGGCGGGCTCGAGCACTTCCTTGAAGGTCAGGGTGCCGAACCGCTTCAGCATCTGGTCCCATCCGTCCACCGAGCCGGGCACCATGGCGGCGAAGATGCCGGTGCTCGGAGGCCCGCCGTAGACGTTGTCGGCGTTCGGGTTGAGGTCGAAACCGTTCAGTGCAAAGACCTCCGGGGTGTAATGCTTGGGCGACGGGCCGTTCGCGGAGATCTCGTAGAGCCTTTTGGTCTTGGCATCCCAGATCTGGGCGAACATTTCCGCGCCGAGACCGGTGCTGTTCGGCTCCATCAGAGCCAGCATGGCCATGGTCGCAACGGCTGCGTCCACGGCGTTCCCGCCGTCCCGGAGGATCTGCAGCCCGGCCTGGGCGGCAAGAGGTTCGCTGGTGGCGACGACCCCGTGGCGGGCGAGGATTTCCGACCGGGTCTGGTCGATCCAACCCGTGGGCCGGGTGCCGCGGGTTGCGTGGATGTTGATGCCCGGATTCCAGTTGTCGGCGGTCGGTCTTCCGAAGGCGTTGAGCGAGGCGTCGGCCGCGGCCGCCGGGGGCGGGGCGAGACCGGGCGCGAGCATTGCCAGGCAGCAGGCGAGGAGCGGGATCCACGTGCGAAATCCGGATTTGCGTCTCATGATTTCCTCCGAATCGGTGCGTGAAGCGTGAACCGCGTGGCTTCCGTCTCTTTGTGCTTCAGGCGTAAGGGATGCACCCTTCATTCCCCAATTCCCAAAAACGCCCTCACCTCCTTTCGAAAAAGTGCTGTCGTCGTCCCCGGATGGCGGCCTTCGGGCGACGTTTTCGGCGATTCGCAAAAAGGACCGGCGCGGTCTCGTCCGTTGTTTGCGTCACCGTGTCTTGCAGAAACTCGAGGGACGGCGGCAGGCCGACCGTGAACAGAGAGCCAGGCCCGGAAGGAAGTCTATTGCCGCCGGCTGGCCGCCACAATTGACCGGGGTTTAGATCGACATGAACCTTTGTTCGTGGTCCGGATCGGCAGATCGGGGAAGCACGGCTCTAAAAAACGAAATCGATTGGGGAAATCGCGTCAGGCCGTCTCGGAATGCGCGAGGGGCTTTTGATCGGGAATGATCAGCCACCCCTTTTTTCGTACGACGACGCCTTCGCGTTCCAGCTGCTTGATCAGCCGGGAGACGTGTTGGGGCGTCAGGGCGAGGAGCTGCGCCACCTCCCAGTGTTTCAGGGGGATGGGGATCTTCCCCCCTTTTCCGGAACTGCCGCCGTTCTTCGCCCGGATCATGTCCAGGAGAAACTTTTCCAGACGCTGTCTTCCGGACAGGCTGCACTGTTCGCTGATCCGGAGCAGGCTGGCGTACACGCCCCTGCCGAGGATCGTCGCCACCGTTTCGGCGAAAAGGGCATTCGTGTGGATCGCGTGTTTGAACTCTTCCGTCGGAAGGTAGCACAGCCTCGTCTGCGTCACGGTCTCCGCCGTGGAGGCGTATGGCATTCCCGGAAGCACTGCGCTCGCCCCCAGCAGCCATCCCGTTCCGCGCAGGCCGACA
>CAYWOT010000291.1:0-3012 GCA_964459975.1 uncultured bacterium | reverse complement strand
GTTGAGCGGCAGGAATCCGTGCCGCCCGCCCCCGAAGTCGACGAACGCCGCCTCGATCGCCGGGGCCACGTTGACCACCCGCGCCTTGTAGATGTTCCCCTTGAACTGCTTCCGTCGCTGGTTCTCGACCTCGTAGTAGTCGAGGACGCCGTCGCTTACGATGGCGACGCGGATCTCCTCGGGATTCGCCCCGTCGATGAGCATCACCTTCTTCGGACCCTTCCCCCGGGGAGCGGTCTCCGGCTCCTCGTCCTCTCCGGGTTCCTCCGCCTCGTCGGCCGAGGACGCGTCCTCCGACAGGGTCCCCTCGGCGCCCGCCGGAACCATCCCGGCCGCTTCACCCCCCCCTTCCGCTCCAGCGACCGCGTTCTCCTCTCCCGGACCCGCGGCCGACCGCGCCGAGCGACGCCGGCCGCGCCGCCTGCCCCGCCGGCGGCCCTTCTTCTCCGGCTTCGGACTCTCCGCGGCACCGGCCGTCTCGGCGGTTTCCGCCGCCTCCGGGGCGTCCGCAGCCGCGGCTGCCTCCTCCACCGCCTCCGATGGTCCGGACGGTTCCGCCGCCGGTTCGCCCGGCGCGGCATCCTGCTCCGCCGGAAAGGACGGCGCCTCCTCTTCCGGAACCGCGGCCTTCGCCTTGCCGCGACCTCGCCGCCGACCGCGCCGCCGCCCCTTCTTCGCTTCGGCCCTCTCCGTGACCGCCTCGGCGGCCTCGGGGAATTCCGGCGAGCCTCCTTCTGCGGCCTGCGGCCCGGGATCGTCTCCCGCCTCCCCCCCGGCGTCGTCGGCGACCCCGGGTTCAAGATCGAGTTCGGCCGGGGCGAGGACTTCCGGTTCGCGCGGCGGGAGGCTCTCGTTCTCCTTCGCGCTCCGCGGGCCGCGCCTCCAGTACCGGCGTTTCTTCTTCTCCTCCGTCATAAACCTCCTCCTGTCGTCTGCCTCCCCGCCCGGCGTCCCTCTTCTCCGTCTCCCGCCGGCCGGCCGCGCCCGTTTCCCAGGAAGCGGGGAAGGATCCGGGGAAGGTCGCAGACGTCGTCGATCGCGGCGTTCGCCGGAAACGTCTCGTCCGCGCCCCCCACCCAGACCGTGAACATTCCCAGCTCGCGCGCCGGGCGCAGGTTCTCGCGGATATCCTCGCAGAACAGGGCGTCCCGGGGGCTGGTCGCGGTCTCCTGCAAGAGCTTCCCGTACGGGTACGGGGACGGCTTGGCAACGTATTCCATGAACTCGATCCCGAAGATCCGGTCCATTCGCTCGGCCACGCCCAGCGCCGCGAGCACCCGGCGCGCGTACGACTCGGAGCCGTTCGTGAACACGACGCACCGGCCGGGCAGACGGGACAGCATCGCGTCGAGCTCCGGCCGCGCCGGGACGGTCTCGGCGACCGGAACGTCGTGCACATACTCGAGGTATTCTCCGGGAGCGACGCCGTGGTGGTTCATGAGCCCCCGAAGCGTGGTCCCGTATTCCCGGAGAAAATCCCGGCGGATCTTCCGGGCGGCCTCGGCGTCGACGCCGAGCCGGTCCTGCACGTACCGCTCGATCCGGGCGTCGACGAGCCTCCAGAGATTGACGTGGCGCGGGTAGAGGGTGTTGTCGAGATCGAAGACGAACAGCGGCGGCGAAGCCATCCTCTAGATCCCTCCGATCTCGACGCCGGACACGGCGAGCGAGGGACAGCCCGTCGCCCCGAACCACCGAAAGTCGTCGCCCACGGCCACGACGTCCCGGAGGAGCGCCAGGACGTTCCCGGAAACGGCGAAGCCCCGGACGGGTTCCGTTTCCTCTCCTCCCGCAAACCGCACGCCCGAAGCCCCGACGGAAAAATCGCCCGACACCGGGTCGGCCGTATGGATCCCCAGGAATTCCCGCAGGATGACGCCGCTCCCGAGGTCCGCGAGCATCCGCTCCCGGGTCGTCACGCCCGCCGTCAGGCGCAGTCCGGCCGGCCCGACGGAAGGCGGAACCTTGGGAGCGGGCCGGCGCAGGCTCGCCGTGGTCCCCATCCCAAGTTTTCTCCCCCAGAAGGCGTCGGCGAGAAACGACGCCAGCGTCCCGGCCCGGACCAGGACGGTCCTCCTCGAGCGAACGCCTTCGCCGTCGAACGCCGTCGCGCCCGCCCCTTGCGGATCCGCGGGATCGTCCACGATCTCCACCAGGGGCGAGGCGACGGGCCGGCCGACCTTGCCCCCGAACATCGACTTGCCCTTTGCAACCTGGGGAGCGAGGAACGAGGGCGCGACCACGTCGAGAAGGTCCGCCACCGCCTCGTTCTCCAGGATCGCGGCCGTGCGGCCCGTGGCCAGGGGGCGCGCGCCCAGCATCCGCAGGGCCTTCCGCCCGGCTTCCTCCGCGATCGCTTCTGCCGAGAGGTCGGCGAGCCGGCGGGCGAAGCCGAACCCGGACCCGGTCTGGCCTTCCGCCCCTTCTTCGGCCACGGCGTCCACGTCGGCGACATACGACGACCCCCGCTGCGTCCCCTGCCGCCCCCGCGAGTCCCGGAACCGCACTTCCTCGACCGTCTCCGTGAGGGACGCGGTCCGCACCCGCTTCATCCGCGGGTCGAGGCCGAGCGTCAATCTCTCGAGGAGAAGCGCAAAATCCGCTTTTTCCCGGTCGGCCGTCGTCTCGCACGCAGGATCGTACAGGAGCGGGCCGCCTTGCCCCCCCTCCCCCGGGCCGCTTGCCTCGTCGTCGGGCAGGCCGCAGGCCGGGTCCGGGTCGGACGCATCCGCGCAGAAGATCGCGGCCGCAACCGCCCGCCGGATCTCCTCCTCCCCCTCCCCGAATGCGTACGAAAACCCCATCTTCCCGTCCCGGAAGACCCGGACGCCGAGCGCGGTCGTGTCCGAGAACGAGAGGGCGTCCATTGCGCCCTCGCGCGCCTCGTAGCGCCGGACGCGGGCGCGCCGGATCCACAGGTCGGCCTCGCCCCCTCCCCGCCGGGACACCTCCCGCTCCAGGGCGTCGAACAGCGCTTCAGTCACGCTGCGTTCCGGACAGGTCGGCCATCAG
>CAYWOT010000290.1:0-3037 GCA_964459975.1 uncultured bacterium | reverse complement strand
GGGCGCAGCCCCATGTCGGCGGGGGAGTTGCGCAGCAATACGGCGGCGGCCACGGCGACGGCCGCGCAGAGCATGCCCAGCACCTGCCAGCCGGTTCGCCAGCCCGCTTCCCCCAGCGTGTGGTTCAGAAAGGGCACGATCATCCCGGAGAAGATGATCGCCGTTCCCGTCCCGATCTGCATGAATCCCACCGCGACGCCGCGCCGGGATCGTCCGAACCAGTACGGGACCAGCACCATCATCGGAATGTTGGCGAGCCCGCTGCCGATCCCCGTCAGGAAGTACAGGACCAGGACCGGCGCGAAGCCGTGGCAGAAGCCGATGAAGATCATGCACGCGGCGAGAAGGGCAAGGCCGGAGGCGATGGTGCGGCGGCCCCCCCACCTGTGAATGACGAACGGGGCGGCGGCGACCGCGCACAGGTAGCCGGCGAAATTCCCGGTCCCGATGAAACCCATCTGGTCGTACCCGAGCCGCAGGGCCTTCGCCATGGAGGGGAGCAGCATCCCGTAGGCGAACCGCGCCAACCCCAGGCACGAAAAGAGGGTCAGGCCCCCCAGGACGATGATGACCCACCCGTAATGCAGGTTGAAGCAGCGGTTGGTTCGGTCCGTCACAGATTCCCCCGGCGACGCATGCCCCCTGTTATAGCAGAGGTGGGGGCCGTTTCATCCGGGATCTTCGACTACCTGCCCTGATCCGGGCCTTCGAAGCGGGCGGCGGCGGTGGTTCCTTTCGCCGTTCGGCGGGCGCCGGGTGCCATTTGTCGTGCCGGAGAAGACAGCGGAAGTATCGCCCCAGCCGGTCGTCGTGTCTTGCCTCGGCGATGCGGAGGGATAACGAAAGCTGCTCCTGCCTTCCGAGCTTGCGGAAGGTGCCCACGCCGGGCGTTCGGGCCGGTTCTCCGCGGGCGCGAAGGGTTGGCCAAAGAAGGAGAAGGAGCGCGAGGAGGGCGGTCCTGCGCCGGATGCCGGCAGCAAGGGCTTCGTTCATTGACGCCTTTAGCCTCCCCATATTTCCCACAGGCGCAGGATGACCGGCGAAAAGATGATCAGAGCAACCGCCGGGAAGATGAATGCGATCAAGGGAAACAACAGTTTCACCGCGGCCCTTTGGGCGATCGCTTCGGCCCGGTGCCCTTCCCGTGCCAGCATGTTCGAAGAATGCTCACCGAGACTGCGGGACAGGCCGACCCCCAGCCGCTCTCCTTGCGAGATCAGGTTGAGAAAGAGATGATACTCTTCGAGAGGGACCCGCTTCCGAGAGGTCTCCAGTGCGTCCTCCCTCGGGATCCCCATCGTCCACGAACGGGAAATTTCGTCCATTTCGGCTGCCAGAGGGCCTTTTGGAATGGCGTGAGCGACCTCGCGGAACGCCGCGTGAGAGCCCATTCCTGCTTCGAGCAACAGAGAGAGGAGAAAGGACGCCACCGGCAGCGAAACGCGGACTGTTTCGGTCTGCTTCCGCGCCAGGGCCCGGACGTACAGAAGGAGGATGGAGAGTCCGGACGCCGAGCCGACGACGAAGGAGGAGACGGCGTTGGACCATGATGGTTCGAGCGTCAGCGACACCGAAAGGATGGACACGCACACGATTTCGCCCGCGATCCAGCCGCGCAACGACGTTACGAGCATCCCGCCAGGCACGGGGAACCATCTTCCGCCGACGAGCCTCGACTGCGCCGCGCGGTGCGCCGCGATCACCCGAGCTGGAAGCCGGGAGAGCGCCCCCAAGGTTTCCGGCGAAATAGCGCGCGCGACCAGCACCAACCCCAGGAGCAGCGGAATCCCCAACGACACGGCATCGCGAATGGTCATCGGTCCGCCGCCATGATCCTGCGGATGGAAAGCCAGCCGAGAATCTGCAGGAACGCTGCAGTCGCCAGGATGGTCTTGCCAGCCGTGGAAGTGCGGCACCGGACGAGATAGGCGGGGTCGATTTTCGCCAGAACGACGACGAAACCGACAGGCAGCAGGGTGAGCACGAGGGCCTGAAGGCGCGCCTGGGCGGTCATGCTCCGCATCTTCTCCAAGTGCCGCGTCTTTGCACGCAGGATGTCTCGGCAGCGCGCGAGCAGTTCATAGAGATTTCCCCCGGCGGGGATCGCGATCCGCAGCGGCCGGACGAACAAGGACACTTCCTCGGAGGCCATGCGCTCATCCCAGAGGAGGAGCGTGTCGGAGAGCGGAGTTCCCAGGCGGATCGCCTGGCAGAGACAGGCGATCTCCTCCCGTATGCCCGACGGGAGAAATGGGACCGCTTCGTGAAACGCCTCCGAAAGGCTGCGCCCGGCCTTCAGGTGGCCGGAAAGAACGTCGAGAAGGACCGGAAGCTGCGCGATCACCCGCTTGCGTCGATTCGTCCGTACGAGGCGCACGGCGAGCCCGCAGAGAAAGAGCGGCAGCGAACCGATCGCTGCCGTCCAGAAGACGTCCCGGGTAGCCGTGACGGCCGCAAGTGCCGTTACGGTTCCGGCCAGGAGAAGAACCGTGCGAACCTGGACGGGGGAAAAGGAAAGAAAATCTGCGCGAAGATTTCTCGACGTTGCGTCGACGGTTTCGTGAAGGCGGGCTCGAAGCGACGGCAGGACGGTCCGGACGAGAAAGGATGCCAGGCACAGCGCCCCGACCGCAAAAAGGGAGAATTCCGTCTCCGTCAGGCCCATGGCTGGTCTCCGCGCGACAGGAACGTCGACGGGATCCCGGTGGCGGTCAACGTTCTTTCCCTGCCGGGGGTCCTGCCCTCGGCCCTCCGGAAGAGTTCCTGGAGCAGAATCTGGGTTTCACTCATTCCGGTCACCTCGGTGATGGACGTGACGCATCGCGTTCCGTCGCCTCTGCGGGTCAGGTGGACCAGGACGTCGATGGCCGAGGCGATCTGTTCCCGGATCGCCTTGACCGGGATCTCGAAACCCGAGAGCAGCACCATGGTTTCCAGCCGCCGCAGCATGTCACGCGGGCCGTTTGCGTGGCCGGTCGTGATGGATCCGTCATGTCCCGTGTTCATGGCCTGCAGCATGTCGAGCGCCTCCCCGCCG
>CAYWOT010000289.1:0-3037 GCA_964459975.1 uncultured bacterium | reverse complement strand
CGCGCCCCAGTGTCTCGTAACGGATCAATGGGCTGTCGTCGCCCTCGTTCAAAAGGTCGCGAACTTTGTCTTCAAACCGCGCGGCCCAGCCGTAAGGCTCTACCGCATGCCGGCCCCATGCATAGGCGTGCAGGTTGTGTACCAGGTTTCCGGTTCCGACGATGAGAACCCCTTCGTCGCGCAACGGGGCAAGCCTTTTCCCGACTTCGAAGTGGAATGTCGCCGGCTGCCGTTTGTCGATCGCAAGCTGTACCACCGGGATTTCGGCCCCGGGGAAGACGTGGCGGAGTACCGACCATGTCCCGTGATCCAGACCCCATTCCCCGTCCCGTTCCACGGACATCGGCGCAAGCAGGTCCCGGACACGGTCCGCAAGGGCAGGATTCCCGGGCGCCGGATATTCGATCCGGTACAGCTCCGGCGGGAAGCCGCCGAAATCGTGGATCGTCCGAGGAGCCGCCGTCGACGTTACCGAAGTCCCGGAAATGTACCAATGGGCTGATATGGAGAGTACGGACGTCGGTCGCGGAACCTCCCTTCCGATCGCCGCCCACCCTCTCGTATAGGGGTTGTCCTGCAATGCGTTCATCGGGTTCCCGTGTCCGAAGAAGACAGCGGGCATGGGCTTGGTCATCTTCCTTCACCTGCCGCGAGATGGCTCTCAACCGATAAGATTGCACGCTTGTGGATCCTGGTTCATGGATAGCGGACCGATGAAGGAAACTCCTCGAATCATGAAGCCAAGTTGCCAATGGCAGGCAGGGTCCGCTTCACAATTCCCTTCTCGGTCGAGGAAGGTGCCGGCTTGAGGGGAGTCAAGCCGGAATCGCCTCCGGATCCCCCTGGGGGGTGTGTCGGACGGCGTAGCTCGGCATCGACATGGATCGTTCGCCGAAACGACTGCATCGCAACGACAGGGTCCAGCAGTTCGTGATCGATCGCTGGTTTGACGGTTTGACCTAGGCGGGCGTCGGTCGGTTCACGCAACCTCCTGTTTACCGAAAATCGAGCGGCATCCTGCAACCGAACGCTTCCGACCTTGTTTCTCTGCCGAGGGGGATTCGCATGAGCGTCCGGCGTACGCCGTCAGCCCCCCTGCCCCGGCCGGTTCCCGCCGTTTCGGCGGCTCATGTCATTTCGGTGGGATGTCGATCGATCCCCCGTTCCTTCTCTGTCAGGGAAAGATTTCAGGATGGTCCGGCGGTGTGGCGGTCCGAAGAAACGACCTTCGCTTTCATCGTTCTCGGAGAGTCGCAGGCGGCCGCCCGGCGGAGGGAGGAGGGATATACGTGGTGGAAGGGAGGGATGGAAGATTCTTCTTTGCGAACGCCGGTGTGGAATCGGTCCGATGGGTCGGCAACACGGCTACGGGGAACTTCTGACGACAACGATGAGAGAGGAGTAATCCCATGGAAGTATCCCGAAGGGATCTTGTGAAAAATGCAGGAATGCTCGTGGTGGGAACCGGATTTGCCGGATTGTCCCTGTCCATGGCCAAAGACGCTATCGGCGCGGCGGCCGGAAAGCAGAACAGCCTGCCGGATCTTCCCTGGCCCTATAAGAAACTCAATCCGACACACGCCGCGGAGATTGCACACGCCGCATACTACAAAGGCGCCTGCTGCTATGGGACTTTCGAAGGCATCGTCGGACCGTTGAGGAAGAAGATCGGATTTCCCTATACGATGTTGCCCTCGACCCTGTTTCTCGTGGGCGAGGGAGGTGTGGCGGGAACGGCGAACCTGTGTGGCACGATGAACGGGGCGGCCAGCGCCGTATTCCTCGTGACGGGGGGCATGGACAAGAAGCGGAAGGAAGCAGCGTACTCCATTATTCGAGATGTGTACGATTGGTACGAGCGGACGGCGCTGCCCCTTTATCAACCGAAGCATCCGAAATTCGAGATCGTAAAATCAACATCCAAATCCACCATTTGCCACGTATCGGTGTCGGAATGGTGTAAGGCTTCGGGGTTCAAGGCATTCTCCAAGGAACGGGCCGAGCGGTGCGCGCGGCTTGCGGCCACGGTGGCGAGGCACACGGTGGAGGCTCTCAACAGCTATGCCGACGGGACGTTCAAGAGGGCTTATCCGCTTACCGCCGCGACTCAAACGTGCAGGGGTTGTCACGACAAAGGGGGCGAGCTTGAAAATACCCGCAGCATGATGGAGTGCGACGGGTGCCATTTTACTCTGAAACCGAAGCATCCGGCGATCTGAAGGCACGATGCATAAACGATGGGGTTCCCTTTGCATCCCGTAGCGTCCGGCTGCAGGGAACCCCGACTTTTTGGATGGATTTCCGAAAATCCGGAAATTCGTCGTTGCGGCGCATCTCCGCTCTGGTCCGTCTCCGCTCTCGGTGTGTCGGTTCCGGGGAGACGGGTCCGGAGTTTGGTCCCTTACGCGGTGGCCATGGCGACCGTGTCGCCGTCGGCAACCTTCGTGTCCGATCGAGCAGTGGCGGCGGTGCCGAACCGGGGCGGGACCGCATGACGCGATTTGATGCCGGCCGCCGGCGCCGAAACGATCGCATTCCCGGTTCCGGCATCTCCAAGCCCCTGGATGGCAATAGAGACTTCGGGAGGACGCCTGCACAAAGACACGGGTGGACCGATCATTGGGGGCGCGTGGGGTGCCGTGGGCGACGAGGGGTTTGGGTGGGGGCGTTTCCGGGAGAAAGAAGGCACTGCCGACAGAAGGACATGGTCGCGGAAAGGAGGATGCATGTATGGCAACTCCCGACAAGGAGCAGATGATCGTCGAAGAAAACAGGAACATCAGCGCGTATGGTCCCGCTCGCTCGACGATTCAAGGGACTCCGCTGAGCCCGGATGAGCTGCACAAGCTCGACGCCTACTGGCAGGCCAGCCTTTACCTGTGCATGGGGATGCTCTATCTCAAGGACAACCCTCTGCTCCGGGAGCCCCTCAAGCTGGAGCACGTAAAACCCCGGTTGTTGGGCCACTGGGGCTCCGACGCCGGCCAGTGCTTCACCTACATTCACTTCAACCGGCTGATTAACAAATATGACCTGA
>CAYWOT010000288.1:0-3038 GCA_964459975.1 uncultured bacterium | reverse complement strand
AGAGAAACGGCGTGAAGGCCCCCATGTCGGCGGTGAACGACCCGAAGGCGATCAGGTGCGAGGAGATCCGGTTCAGCTCGCACACGATCACCCGCAGGTACTCCGCCCGCTCCGGGACCTCGATCCCCGCCAGCTTCTCCACGGTCCAGGCCCACGCGGCGTTGCAGTTCATCGCGGCGAGATAGTCGAGGCGGTCGGTGAAGGGCATGAACTGCGCGTAGGCCACCCGCTCGCCGATCTTCTCGAGCGCCCGGTGCAGGTACCCCACGTCGGGCTTGGCGTTGACCACCACCTCGCCGTCGGTGCGCAGGAGCACGCGAAGCACCCCGTGGGTGCTCGGGTGCTGGGGCCCCATGTTGATCAGCATCTCCTGGGTGGGCAGCGCCCGCGCGTCGGCCATCGCGGTCATACCTTGATCCCGTGGTAGGTTTCCGGATACCGGTAGTCCTTGCGCAGCGGATACCCCTCCCAGTCTTCCGGAAGAAGGATGCGCCGCAGGTCGCGCGACCCCTCGAACACGATCCCGAACAGGTCGAACGTCTCCCGCTCGAAGAAGTTCGCCGCCGGCCAGACCGCGTCGACGGTCGCAAGGGACGGCGCTTCCTTGGGAAGGAACGTCTTGACCCCGATCTGGTGGCCGAGCGTCATGGAATGCAGGTGGTAGGCGACGGCGAAGCGGTCCTTGTAGTCCACGCCGGACAGGCACATGAGCGAATCGAACGCCAGGGCGGGGTCGTCGCGAAGAAACCCGGCGACCTCGGCGATCGCCGCCGGCGACACCACTACGAACGGGGGGCGGAAACCTTCGTCCTGGAGCTCCAGGACCTTGTCGCCAAACCTGTCTTTCAGCGCCTGAAAAATCGCTTTCGGTTCCAACCGGTTGCCCTCACGCCTTCGCCGCGTAATTTTTCTTCTGCGCGATGATCTTCTGGAGCTTGAGGATCCCGTCGATCAGCGCCTCGGGCCGGGGCGGGCAGCCGGGGACGTAGACGTCCACGGGAACCAGCAGGTCGACCCCCTTCACGACGCAGTAGGAATCCTTGAAAAACGGTCCGCCCGTATTCGCGCAGGAGCCCATCGAGATCACCCACTTGGGCTCGGGCATCTGCTCGTAGAGCCGCACCAGCCGCTCCGCCATCTTGTGCGTGATCGTCCCGGCGACGATCATCAGGTCCGACTGGCGGGGCGTCGCACGGAACACGGCGCCGAACCGGTCGAGGTCGTACCGCGAGGCGCCCGTCTGCATCAGCTCGATGCCGCAGCACGCCGTCGCGAACAGGAGATACCACAGCGACGACTTCCGGCACCAGTTGATGAACTTGTCGGCGCTTCCCACCAGGACGTGCGCCTCGGGGCCCAGGGACGCGGGGCCCGGCGCATGCACGATCCTCTCGTCTCGCGAATGGTCTCTCATCTCGGTCCCTTCGAAAGCGGCGGCTCCTGGACCGAGCGCACCCAGTCGAGATCCCCTTCCTTCCAGAGGTAGGCCAGACCCACGAGCAGGATGACGATAAAGACGAACGCCTCCACGAAGGCCAGGAGGCCCAGCCTGCGGAAGACGACGGCCCATGGATAGAGCAGGGCCACCTCGACGTCGAACACGATGAAGATCAGCGCCACCACGTAAAAGCGGATGTTGAACTGCACCCAGGACGAGCCGAACGGAACCTCTCCGCACTCGTAGGTGTCGAGCTTGGCCTTCGTCGGTTTTCGCGGCGCCAGCAGCCGCGAGATCCCCAGCATCAGGGCCACGGTCACCGCGCCGAGCACGATGAACACCAGAACGGGCGCAAACTGGACGAGCATTCGAGTCACACCGCCGGAATGGTTTCTTTCAAAGCGGAACCCGTCTACCAGGAGCAGAAGAGCGTGAAAATCACCCCGTCTCGGGGGCGGGGGCCGCAAAACGACACTATACAATACTCACCCGACGCCCCAAGTCAACCTTAAAAATAAAACCGCGGTCCGTGAGAGTTCGATGAGCGGCACCGGTCGGGCCACCAGTCCGCCATCCGGGGCGTATACTATACTGCGAGATGGGAGCCCCGCCGCATCGAGCCGCGACGCTTCTCGCGCCCGCGGGAAGCCTTGCCGCGGTGGCCGCCGCCCTGTCCGCCGGGGCCGACGCGGTCTACGTCGGATACCGCGGGTGGAGCCGCGACGGCGGCCGCGCATCGCTGTCGGCCGAAGAGGTCCGGAAGGCGGCCCTCGCGTGCGCAGAGCGAGGAGCCGCGCTCCACGTGGCGTTGAACACGGTACCCGGCGCCGCCGAGGGAGCGTCGTTTCTGGCCGCCGTCGCGCGGGTGCAGGACGACGGCGCGTCCGCCGTGATCCTGGCCGATGCCGGGGTCATTCCCCTCGTGCGGCGGGAAACGCCCGGAATAGGGATCACGGCCTCCGTGGGGCTGTCGACCCTGAACCCGGCCCAGGCCCGGTTCTACCGCGAGCTGGGGGCCGACGCCGTCGTCCTGCCGACCGTCGTTGCCCCGGCGGAGGTCCCCGCAATCCGGGCACAGAGCGGGCTCCGCGTGGAAGTGTTCGTCCACTGCCGCCCCGAGATGCTCCTGCAGGGCAGCTGCGCGCTTCCCGGATACGCCGGCGTGCGGTCGGCGACCGCGCCGCGGCCGCACATGGCCGACGCCGGCACGGTCTCCTCCGCGAAGCGCTCCGGGCGGTGCGGCCTCGTCTGCCGGGCGATCCCGTTCTCCCGAACCGTCCATTCCCTCGAAGCGGAACTGCCCCGCTGGATCGCCGCCGGCGTGGACGTCTTCAAGGTGCAGGGACGGGAGCTGCCTCCCGCGCGCCTGTTCGACCTCGTCTCCCGCATCCGCGCCAAGCTCGACGCCGCGCTGGCAGCGGCAGGGTAGCCGCCGGCCGGTCTTGCCACCCCAACTCGCTCGCACCACCCCTTGGGCGGGGACGCCTTCCTCGCCGTCCATGGCTCGGTGCGGCTGCGGGTCTTCCTCGCTCTCGACATCCGTGTCTCCGCTTCGTCAGACACGCCCCCGCCCAAGGGGTGGTGCGCAGCTCGTTATGGG
>CAYWOT010000287.1:0-3052 GCA_964459975.1 uncultured bacterium | reverse complement strand
CGTCAACCATTTCTTTGACGGCGGCGCGAAGGCCGCTGCTACAATGAGGCGAAAGCGGCGGGAGGCGCGAGTGGCTCTCTACACGGACTTGAGCGAGGTCTACGACGTGCTCTTCCCGGTCTCCGACGCTCAGCGGGCCCTGTTCGACAGGCTGCTGGCGGCGGGAGGGGTGCGATGCGTCGTCGATGCGGGTTGCGGATCGGGCGCACAGCTGCTCCCGTTTGCCGCCGCCGGGACCGAAGCCTTGGGCTTCGACCCCGATCCGGCGCTGGCCGCGCGGGCGCGGGAGAAGCTGGCTCCGTTCCCCCGGGCCCGGGTCGAGGTCGCCGGTTTCGCCGACATGTCGCGCCTCGTCTCCGCGCCGGCCGACCTCGTCCTGTGCCTGGGCAGCTCGCTCGTCCACGTCCCCCAGGACGATGCGGCGCGGTTTCTCGGGGACGCCTGCGCGGTTCTCTCCGAGGGCGGAGAGGTTCTTTTGCAGATCCTCAACTACGAGCGGATGATGCTGCGCCGCATGACGGAGCTGCCGGTGCTTCGGGCGACCGGGCCCGGAGGGGCGATCGTGTTCCGGCGCACCTACGAGTGGCAGGAGGTCCGCAACGTGCGGTTCCGGACGGAACTCGAGTTTTCCGGGGAGGGGGGGCGCCGGGTGCTGGAGAACGACATCCCCCTGTACCCGATCTATCCCTATGAGCTGTGGGAGATGCTTTCGGGCGCGGGTTTCTCCGACATCCGGTTCTTCGGCGACTTCGCCTGCTCCGTCTTCGCCCCGACCTCCGAGGCCCTCGTGTGCCTTGCCCGGAAGCAGGCGTGAACGGCAAGCGGCGGGGCGGCGGCACCACGGTCCGGATCCTGATCGCGCTGGGCGTCGCGCTGATCGCCCGCGGGGCCTGGCATGCCCTCGAGGCCGCCGACCTGCGCACGCCGGTCCCGCAGGCCCGGACGCGACCGCCGGGGGACGAGGCCGCCGTGCGCGGCGTGGGGCGCGAAGAGCTGATGCGTCTTCTGGCCGACGGTGCCACGGAAGGGCGCACACCGTCCGGGACGAACGTGACGCTTACCCTGGCTCCCGCCCTCCAGAAGGACATGATCGATCTGTTCCGCCGGTACGACCCGGCGTACGGCGTCTTTGCGGCGATGGAGCCCGCCACCGGCCGCGTCGTCGCCCTGGTCGGATACCGCCGGGGCGGGACGTCGGACCCGGAGCTTCCCCTGCGCGCGATCTACCCCGCCGCGTCCCTCGTCAAGGTCATCACGGCGGCGGCGGCGCTCGAGACCGGAAGGATCTCTCCGGAGGACGAGATCCGCTACCGGGGCGGGATCTACCGGCTCACGCGGAGGGGCCTGCGCGCCCGCGCGGGACCCGGAGCTCCCGCGATGACGCTCGAGGACGCGATCGCGAAATCGGCCAACGCGGTATTCGGCAGGGTGGCGGTCGAGTACGTGGGGCGCCGGCTGCTCGAGACCTACCTGGAGAAGTTCGGCTTCGGAGCGCCGATTCCGTTCTGTTTGCCCGTCGGCCTGAGCCACGCGGAGATTCCGTCGGACGAGTTCCATCTCGCCCGGACCGGCGCGGGGTTCGGCGACGTGTACGTGTCCCCGCTTCACGTGGCGATGATCATGTCGGCGATCGCATCCGAGGGCGAGATGCCGGCGCCGATCCTGATCGAGCGCGTGACGGCCGCGGACGGCGCCGTCCTGTACGAGGCGTCGCCCGCGAAATGGCGGGACGCGGTCGCCCCGGACACGGCCGAAGCGCTGCTGCGGATGATGGTCAAGACGATCCAGGCCGGAACCTCCCGCCGGGCCTTCGGAACGCCGCGTTCCACCCCCCTGCTGCAGGACATGGAGGTCGCCGGCAAGACGGGGTCCCTGTCCGGGTGGAGCCCGCGCATGCGCTTCGAATGGTTCGCCGGGGTCGCCCCGGTCGACGACGCGCAGCTCGCCGTGGCGGCCCTCGTGGTGAACGATGACCACTGGAAGATCAAGGGGAGTTTCGTGGGCAGGGAGGCCTTCTCTTCCTATTTCGGGTATCCGCGATCGGTGCCGCTGCGCTTTGCAAGGCATCGCTCCAGAAAACGGCGCGGGGCGGCGTCGACGAGGGAGCGTCGCCTGCGCGCGCCGACCGCGGGCGGGAACGCCGGCGCGGGAGCGCGTCGGGCGCCGCGGCCATCCCGCCGGCCGCGCACGTCCGGCCTGTTTTCGCTCCCGCGGGTGCCGGGGCATGCGCGCGCCCGGTCCGCCCTGTCCGGCGGAGGGTGACGGGGGGTGGACTTTTCCCGGATCCTGGCGACGAGACGGAGCCTGCGGGCGTTCGCGGACCGGCCCGTGGAGCCGGCGAAGATCGAGCGGATGATCGAGGCGGCGCGGTGGTCTCCTTCCTGCGCGAACCGGCAGCCGTGGCGGTTCGTGGTCGTGGAGAAGGGCGACCCGGCGAGGGCCGCGCTCGAGGCGGCGCTTGACGACGGCAACGCCTGGGCGAAGCGGGCGCCGGTCCTCGTGGTCTCGGGCGCGCGCAGGGAAGACGGGTCCGTCGTGGAGTCGCGGGAATACTTCCACCACGACACCGGGCTGGCCACCATGAGCCTCCTGTACCGCGCCGTGGACCAGGGGCTGCACGCGCATCCGATGGCGGGGTGGAGGGAGGAGCCCCTGGCGAGGGCCTTGTCGCTCCCGGACGATTTCCGGCCGATCGCGGTCATTGCCGTCGGATACCCGGGACGGCACGAGGACCTGGACGAGCCGACGCGCAAAAAAGACGAGCGGCCGCGCGTGCGCAAGGAGACTGGCGACATCGCGTTCCGCGGGCGCTTTGGCGAGCCGTTTCCGGGGACCCTTCCTTCCGCCCCCGCCCGGATGTACGAGACCGACGTTCCGCTTCGTTTCGCCGACATCGACTCGATGGGACACGTCAACAACGCCGTGACGATGACGCTGTTCGAGCTGGGCAGGACCCGGTTCATCGCCGACGTGGTCGGAGTGAGAAGGATCGAGGACTACTCGGTGATCCTGGCGGAGGCGACGGTGCGGTATCGGATCCCGATCCTCCTCC
>CAYWOT010000286.1:0-3055 GCA_964459975.1 uncultured bacterium | reverse complement strand
CAACACGGTCATCTCCATCCTCGGCGCCCGCACGAAGGACCTTCTCATCCTCGAAAAGGAGATGCAGGCGATCAGCGATACCCTGATCGTCACCACCGATGACGGGACGTATGCGCGCAAGGGATTCGTGACCGCCGCGCTGCAGGAGCTCATCGACGCCGGAGAACCGATTGCCCTGTGCATCGCCATCGGGCCGGTGCCCATGATGCGGGCGGTGGCCGAGGTGACCCGACCGCACGGCATCCGCACCGTCGTAAGCCTGAATCCCATCATGGTGGACGCCACGGGGATGTGCGGAGCGTGCCGGGTTACCGTGGGCGGGCTCACCAAGTTCGTCTGCGTCGACGGTCCGGAGTTCGACGGCCACGCCGTCGATTTCCGGGAACTCACGATGCGCAACCGTGCCTATCTCCGGGAGGAGAAGGAGGCGATGGAACGGTACGAACACGCGGGCGGCAGGTGCAGCAGTCCGGCGACGCCCGGGGGCGGGAACTGATGGCCGAACAGAAACCCGCGCCCCGGCCCCGGCCGATCCGCGTTCCCCGGCAGCCGATGCCGGAGCAGCCCCCGGAGGTGCGCAGGAAGAACTTCCGGGAGGTGCCCTTCGGCTTCACGCCCGACCTGGCCATCGCGGAGGCCTCCCGCTGCATCCAGTGCAAGAACCCTTCTTGCGTCAAGGGATGCCCCGTCAACATCAAGATCCCGGAGTTCATCGACCTCGTCCGGCAGGGAAAATTCGTCGAGGCCGCCCGGAAGATCAAGGAGGACAATGCCCTCCCGGCGGTGTGCGGCCGGGTCTGCCCGCAGGAGGAGCAGTGCGAGATGCCGTGCGTCCTGGGCAAGAAGGGCGAGCCTGTGGCCATCGGCCGCCTGGAGCGGTTCGTGGCTGACTTCGAGCGGGTGACCGGTCACGTCGTGGTCCCGGAGGGTTCTGCGCCGACGGGCAAGCGCGTGGCGATCGTCGGGTCCGGGCCGGCGGGGCTGACGGTGGCGGGCGACCTCGTGCAGATGGGGCACGACGTCACCATCTTCGAGGCGCTGCACAAAGCCGGGGGCGTGCTCATGTACGGCATCCCCGAGTTCCGGCTTCCGAAGGACATCGTGCAGGCGGAGGTCGACTACATCCGCGGCCTCGGGGCCAAGCTGGAATGCGACGTCGTCGTCGGGAAGACGGTCACGATCGACGAGCTGCTCGGGGAAGAGGGGTTCGACGCCTGCTTTATCGGGACCGGCGCGGGGCTCCCGTACTTCATGAATATCCCGGGCGAGAACCTGATCGGAGTCTACTCGGCCAACGAGTACCTGACGCGCTCGAACCTCATGAAGGCCTACCTGTTTCCCGAGGCGGACACCCCCTGTACAAGGGAAAGCACGTTGCCGTCGTCGGCGGGGGAAACGTGGCGATGGACGCCGCCCGCACGGCGCTGCGGATGGGGGCGGAGAAGGTGTACGTCGTGTACCGGCGTTCGAAGAAGGAGATGCCCGCCCGCATCGAGGAGATCCACCACGCCGAGGAGGAGGGGATCGAGTTTCACCTCCTCACCAACCCCGTCCGTTTCCTGGGCAACGACGACGCGTGGGTCACCGAGGCCGAGTGCCAGAGGATGGAGCTCGGCGAGCCGGACGCGTCGGGCCGCAGGCGCCCCGTCCCCATCAAAGGGTCGGAATTCCGCCTCTCCGTCGATACCGTGGTCATGTCGATCGGCAACGGCGCCAATCCGCTCGTTCCCGCCACCACGCCCGGGCTGGAGACGAACAAGTGGGGGAACATCCTGGCCGACGGGGAGACCGGCAAGACGAGCAAGAAGGGGGTGTTCGCCGGCGGCGACATCGTCATCGGGGCGGCCACCGTCATCCTCGCCATGGGCGCCGGCCGCAAGGCGGCCGCGGCCATCCACGAATACCTGAAGACCGGCGTCTGGTAGACCGCCCGCCGCAACACGGGGGACACTCCCGAGTCGAGAAAAAGAGAACAGCCGGGAATGTCCCCCGCTGTCGCGGGTACCGTGTCCCGCCGTTAGGCCCCGTCAGGCGCAGCGGGGGGTTCCTAAGCAGCGGCCTGTGGAGCGAGGACGGAAGCATCCCCGCAGAGCGGGGTTGCCGTTCGTCGAGCGGAACCGGCAGCGAGCGGGCGCCAGATCGCGAGCGTAGCTGCTTAGGACACCCCCCGCGAGCCAGGGGCCTGACGGCGGCAATCGGTGTGGACGGGGACACTCCCGAGTCGGAAAGAGGAGAAAAGCCGGGAATGTCCCCGGTGTCTACCGGAGCATTTCGAGGAACGCCTGGATCCGGATCTTCGTGCGGCCGTCGAGGGGGCCGGGCGCATCGCCCTCCAGCGTGAGGACGGGCAGGCCGATCTCCTCGCGCAGCAGGATGTCCTCGATCTGGCGGAAGCAGAACGACTGGACGTAGTGGACGATTCCGCGGACGCCGCGGCGCGCGACCTCTTCCCGGATGTCGGCAAGCCGTTCGAAGAAGGAGTACGGATACGTGTATTCCCGGTACTGCTCGGTCAGGGTGGCGGTGGCCTTGGGCATCGCGAACTGCCGCTGCACCTCGTTGAAGACCACCCGGCCGCCGGCCTCTTCGAAACACGCGTACAGTCCCGTGACGATGGGCGGAACGCCGACGAAGGCGATCGGGACCGATGCGCGGCGCGGCGTCCGCTTCCGCGCCTCGGCGAGAAAGGCGCGGGCGCGCCTTTCGTACCCTTCCGGGTCGCCTTCGAAGTCCGAACAGTTCACCAGCCAGAGGTGGTTCTCCTCGCCGGCGACCTTGCCTTCCTCCCAGGTCAGCCGGTCGATCTCGAGGGCAGTCCGTCTGACGGCATCCAGTCTTCGCTTCCACTCGTGCGCACGCCGGACGGTCGTTCCGTACCGCTGTGCCAGCTTGCGGATCTCCAGGGACAGCGCGCGCGGGTCCCGGTCGTACGGAAACGCGAAGGGGGCGACGCGGACCCCCCGGTGCCGGAGAACCTCGAGGAGCGCCTGCGTGAAACTGCAATCGCCCTGGACGACTCCGACCACGTCGGCCACGCCGTACCGGCGAACCACGC
>CAYWOT010000285.1:2426-3066 GCA_964459975.1 uncultured bacterium | reverse complement strand
CTTCCAGGGGAAGATCAAGTGCGCCGGCTGCGACGCGATCTGGGAGTATGCGCTCGTCAACGGGATCCGGCAGGGTCCCCCGAAGGAGGGGAAACCGCCCCACGACCGGCTCCCCGGCTTCGCCCAGTCGAAGGACTGGAAGCGAATCACGGCTCCCGGGAAGGTGGCGCCCGCGCCGCAGGCCCGGGAGGATTTCCAGGGGAAGCCGATCCCGATCACCAAGAGTGTCCGCGGGAAGGCCGTTTCGGGGGCGCCGCTCGCCCCGGAGGACCTGATCGGGAGCGTCCCGAAGATGTTCTACAGCGGCAGCTGATCCGCGATCAACTGCGACAGGAGGGAGTGACGTGGCAAAAATCGTCCCGAATTGCGAGACTTGTAAATATTTCGCCAAGGCACTCGACCCCGAGATCAGCAAGGTCTACAAGGGGCAGTGCACGAAGCTCGAGTGGCCCTACGCGGTCAATATCCCGAAGGACGAGCTCGACGGGATTGAAGGAGAATGCGGGTATTACGAGGGGCCCGGCCCCGCCGTGAAGAAGTAGAAAGTCTTCTTGAACGGACCGGCGCCGGTCTGGTAGATTAACGGCGCGGCAAATCCACGGCCGCCTTTGGGGGAAATCGGGTGCGGCCGTGGATTTTG
>CAYWOT010000285.1:0-2416 GCA_964459975.1 uncultured bacterium | reverse complement strand
GCGGCAAATCCACGGCCGCCGCGGGAAGCTGCGGGCACGGCCGTGGATTTTGCCTTTTCTCGCAGCGACGGTCCTGAAGTTTTCATTCGTATGCGACGGGTTTTTCATCTCGGAAAGGAGGGCAAGCGGCCATGAAAGTGGAATTCTATTACGACAGCACGGTGAGCCCCGGCTCCGCGTTTCCGACCGACAACGCGAAGGCGGTCGAGCTCGTCAACCAGCTTGCGGCGAAGGGCGTCAACGCCAAGGCGGTCGATCTGAAGGGGGAGCAGGTGGCGTTCATGACGTACAACGCGGCGCTGACGGGCCCGAAGGCGCAGGTCCGCGCGGTGTTCGGAGCGAAGGGGGCCCTCCAGGAAGACTTCGGAAAGACCGTGCCGGCCCTCCTCGTCTTCGAAAAGGACACGGACCGGTACCCGGTGGAGGCCTTCCCCCGGTCCGACAAGGAGCTGCAGCGGACCGTGGGGTGCGAGGAGGCGATGCAGAAGCTTCTGGAATAGGTGTAGGGCTCTCGCGGCACCGGCGCTTCCGTTCGCTCCGGGCCTAAAGTCAGGGGGGGCATGTAAGGCCCGCGCCGTCTCACGAGGAAGGAGGAAGGGATCGATGGGGACCATACCCGAGAGCTATCTGCCGCCGCCGGAGCTGCGGCCCGAAAGGCTCTACGAGCTCGACGAGTTCCGGGAGATTCCCCGGAAGTTCAATTCGACGGAAGTGCTGCTCGACCAGAACGTCGCCCGATACGGCGACAAGGTCGCCGTGTACTTCGAAGACCAGAAGATCACGTACCGCCAGCTCCAGGCGAGCGTGAACCGGGTCGCAAACGGGCTCAAGAGCTTGGGCGTCGAGGAAGGGGACCGCGTCTTCCTGCGGGTCCCCAACATTCCTCCGGCCATCGTGTGCAACTTCGCCATCATCAAGATCGGGGCCGTTTCCCTGCCGACGTCGGCGCTCTTCGCCCGCACCGAGATCGCCCACGTGGCGAACACAGCCGAGGCCAAGGTGATGATCGTCGCGGCCGCGATGCTGGCCGAGGTGGAAGCGGCAAAGGCGGACTTGAAGACCGTCCGGCACTTCGTCGTGGTGGGCGGGGACGAGAACGAGGTCCGGGCGAAGGGATACGTTCCGTACGCGGATCTCATGAAGAACGCCGACCGGTGCGAGGCGGTGGCGAGGGACCGGATGGACGTCTCCGTGCTGCTGTTCACGTCCGGGACGACGGGGCTGCCCAAGGGGACGGCCCATTTCATGGAAGAGTCGCTCATCGTCGCCGACGGATTCGGGAAATACTGCTGGGAGGTCTCCGACAAGGACGTCATCGGGGGGCCGGCGCCGATCGCGATGGCGGCCGGATACTCGACGGTGGCGGTCATCCCCTTTCGGTACGGGGCGGCCGTGTCGCTGATCCCGCGGTTCGACCCCACGGCGATGTTCCGGAACATCCAGAACCATGGGATCACGATCATGTCGGCGCTTCCCACCGCGTACCGGAAGATGCTCGTCGACATCGATCCGAAGGAGTGGGACTACTCGTCGCTCCGGTTCTGCACCGGCGGCGGCGAGGCGCTGACGGGCAAAACGTACCTCGACTGGAAAGAGAAGTTCGGGCTCGAGATCTACGAGGGGCTCGGGACCACCGAGATGATGTTCGTCTTCATCTCCGCGGCGGTGACCAAGAAGGTCAAGCCCGGCTGGATCGGATCGGCGTGTCCCGGGTACACCGTCAAGGTTGTCAACGAGGAATTCCAGGAGGTCAAGCCCGGCGAAGTCGGCAAGATGATCGTGCAGGGACCCACCGGGACGATCTACTGGCGGGACAACGAGAAGCAGAAGTCGGCCGTCCGGAACGGGTGGTGTCTGGCCGGCGACGTCGTGACGATGGACGAGCTCGGAAACGTGCAGTTCCTCTCCCGCGAGGACGACCTCATCAAGTCGTCCGGTTACCGCATTGGGCCCGAAGAGATCGAGGAGGCGCTGGTGACGCATCCGTCCGTGGCCGACGCGGGCGTCGTCGGGGTTCCCGACCCGGTCATGGGGCAGAAGACCAAGGCGTTCGTGGTTCTCAAGGCCGGCCTTGCCCCCACCGACGAGCTCCGCAAGGAGCTGATCGAGCACTGCCGTGGGAAGATCGCCGTCTACAAGCTTCCGCGGGATGTCGAGTTCGTCGACGCGATGCCCCGCACGGCCGTCGGGAAGCTGCTCCGGCGGATCCTTCGGCAGCGGGAGGTGGACAAGGCCAAAGGGTGAAGAAAGGCCGGCGTTGGGGGGCGGAACCGGCGGATCGTTACCGCCTCCCCGCCAAGGCCGGTCGCTACTCGCCGAGCCACTGGCCCAGGTGCTGCGTCGCGGGCACGTTGTCGAGCACGCATTTCACGACCGCCACGATCGGGATTCCCAGGATCAGCCCCATCGCCCCCCA
>CAYWOT010000284.1:0-3125 GCA_964459975.1 uncultured bacterium | reverse complement strand
GCGACCCCCAAACTTTGGCTCTACAACCTGCACTACTTCGACGACCTGAACGCCGCGGATCCCGAGGCGAGGCGGGAGTGGCACCTGGCGCTCATCCGCAGGTGGCTGGCGGAGAATCCGCCGGTTGCGGGGAATGGCTGGGAGCCGTACCCGACGTCGCTTAGGATCGTCAACTGGATCAAGTGGGCGCTCTCCGGGGGGCCGTTGCCGGAAGAGGCGGTGCGGAGCCTGGCGGTCCAGGCGCGGCGTCTCTCGGCCGGCGTGGAGACGCACCTCCTCGGCAATCACCTGTTCGCCAACGCCAAGGCGCTCGTCTTCGCCGGTCTGTTTTTCGAAGGGGCGGAGGCCGACTCCTGGCTGGGCGAGGGGCTTTCGCTTCTTCGGCGCGAGGTGCCCGAGCAGGTGCTTCCCGACGGGGGCCACTTCGAGCGCAGCCCGATGTACCACAGCCTGATCCTCGAAGACCTGCTGGACCTGGTAAACCTGGGCCGTGCATACGGTTGGAGCGTCGGGGCGCCGGCGTGCGCGCCTTTGGAAGCGTGGCGGGAGACGGCCCGCCGGATGATTTCGTGGCTGGCGGCGATGCTCCACCCCGACGGGGGGATCGCCCTGGTCAACGACGCGGCCGAAGGGATCGCGCCGTCCGCGGGAGAGCTTTTCGCGTACGCCGGACGGCTGGGGATTCCGCTGGCGGTTTCTCCGGGGGACGGGGTGACGCACCTGACCGACAGCGGGTACATCCGCGTCCAGAAAGGGGACGCGGTGGCGATCCTGGATGTGGGACCGCTTGGCCCCGACTACCTGCCCGGCCACGGCCACGCCGATACCCTGTCGTTTGAATTGTCCTTGGGTGGGGCCCGGGTGATCGTCGATCCGGGCACCTCCCGCTACGATCCGGGACCCAAGCGGCTCTTCGAGCGCGGCACGGCGGCCCACAACACGGTGGTCGTGGACGGAAAGGACTCGTCGGAGGTGTGGGGAGCGTTCCGCGTCGCGCGCCGCGCGCAGCCGTTCGACCTGTCCGTCTCGGAGTCCGACGGTGTGGTCCGCGTGGCGTCCGCCCACGACGGCTACCGGCGCCTTCACGGGAAGGTCGTCCACCGGCGCACCTGGACGGTCGGTGCCCGGTCCCTGCGCATCGAGGATACGCTCTCGGGAAGGTTCCGGACCGCGCGCGGGGGGTTCCTGCTGCATCCGACGGTGGCGATGGCCTCGAACGCCGCGGGCCTGCTGCGCAGGGGGGAGGCAGCGGGGGAGTGGGTGCTGCCCTCCGGGCGACGGGTCGCGTGGACCGTGGCGGAAGGACAGAGTCGCTTCTACCTCGCGCACCACCACCCCCAGTTCGGACTCTCCCGGACCACGGTCCGCCTGGCGGTCGATCTCCCCGTCGGCCGCAACGCCTTCCACCTCACCTGGTAAAGCAAGGCAAACTAAAGCAAGGGGACCGAAGCAAGGGGACGTTCTTAAAACTTTTCATCTCTGCCCCGTCCGTTTCGGAATCCAAGGAAAAGCCCGCGCGTGTCAGGATTTTTCGGGATGTTTAGAGAGTAACGATGATCTAGCAATTACACGATAGCAACGTCGAATCCCTTCCATTTCCGGGGAGTACCCGTCTTGCCTCTCCCGGCAGGACGTCAAAAAAGTTCTGGAAACCCCTTCTTCCTCCGCTTTCGCCCCTCCCTCCTCCTTTCCTCCATAAAAAAGTTTAAGAACGTCCCCTTGCTTTTGTTGCTCCTGGTCCGTCTGCTTTTGAGTCGAGGACCTCTCGGACCTTTCTCGCGAGGGCTGCGGGACGGAAGGGCTTGCGCAGGAACGAGACCCCGTCGAGCAGCACGAACGAGTCGTGGATCGAGTCGGCCGCGTATCCGCTCACGAAGATGACCTTGAGCTCCGGGTCGTCGCGGCGCATCTCCTGAAAGGCGTCCATCCCTCCCACCTTCGGCATGACGACGTCTAAGACCGCCAGGGCGATCTCCGGGTTCGCCCGGAACAGGGAGACCGCCTCCTCTCCGTTTCGGGCGAGCAGGACCCTGTAGCCGTACTCCGTCATCGTCCGCTCCACGAGCATCCGGATCGAATCGTCGTCCTCGGCGACCAGAATCGTTTCCGTGCCGCCGAGCACCGGCGCTCCGGCCGCTTCCGTCCGGGCGGCGGGGCGGGCCTTCCGGGCCGGCAGGTCGATCGTGAAGGTGGTCCCGTTTCCCGGCTCGCTGTCCAGGTGGACGTAGCCGCCGTGCTGCTTGACGATCCCGTAGACCACGGACAGTCCGAGGCCGGTGCCTTTTCCGCGCTCCTTGGTCGTGAAGAACGGATCGAACGCACGCTCGCGGGTCTCCTCGTCCATGCCTACGCCGTTGTCGGAAACGGTCAGCCGCACATACCGCCCCGGCTTGACGTACGGGTGTGCCGCGACGAACTCCCCTCCGAGCTGCACGACCCGGGTCGCAATCACGACCCGTCCCCCCGCCGGCATGGCGTCGCGGGCGTTGATGCACAGGTTCATGAGGACCTGCTCAACCGGCCCCGGGTCGGCGAGGACGGTCGGCAGATCGGGGTCGAGGAGGGTCTGCACTTCGATGTGTTCGCCGGACACCTTCCGCAGGAGCTTCGCCGTGTCCGCGATGACGTCGTTCAAGCTAAGGGTCCTCGGCTCGATGACCTGCCGGCACGCGAACGCCAGGAGCTGCCGGGTGAGCGCGGAGGCGCGCTCCGCCGCCCGCACGATCTGGCCCAGGTCGGCCGTCGCCTGCGGGTCCTGCCCCACGCGCATCCGGAGCAGCTCCGCGAAGCCCATGATGCCGGTCAGCGCGTTGTTGAAGTCGTGGGCGATGCCGCCCGCCATCGTTCCGACCGACTCCATCCGCTGGGCGGTGCGGACCTGCCTTTCCAGGGAGACGAGCCGCGTAACGTCACGCTTGGAGGCGACGTAGTTGATGATCCTCCCGGAGGCGTCCCGGATGGGGGAAATCGTGGCCTCCTCCTCGAACAGTTCGCCGTTCTTCTTCCGGTTGAGGAAGTGTCCCGTCCAGACTTCGCCCTTCCCGAGCGTCTCCCGGATCGACCGGTAGAACGCCTCGTCGTGTTTCCCGGCCGACAGGAACCGGGGCGTTCGTCCGATCGCCTCC
>CAYWOT010000283.1:0-3156 GCA_964459975.1 uncultured bacterium | reverse complement strand
CACCTACGGACTCATGCGGATCTCGTTCCCGATCTTTCCGGACGTGACGAGATGGTTCGTCGTACCCATGGCGACGCTGGGGGCGATCAACATCGTGTACGGCGCGCTGTGCGCCATGGCGCAGTCCGACCTGAAGAAGATGGTCGCCTATTCCTCGGTGAGCCACATGGGGTTCGTCCTCCTGGGGATGGCGGCGCTCACGCCGGCCGGGATGGTCGGCGCCGCGTTCCAGATGTTCTCCCACGGCATGATCACCTCCATGTTGTTCTTCCTGGTCGGCGTGGTCTACGACCGGGCGCACCACCGGGATATCGACGGCTTCGGAGGTCTGGGCGCGGTCGTCCCGGTCTACACGTTCTTCATCACGGTGGCGTTCTTCGCCTCGCTGGGCCTGCCGGGTTTCTCCGGGTTCATCGCCGAGGCCATGGTCTTCATCGGGTCGTTCGCGGTCTTCCATACGATCGTGGTGATCGCCGCATCCGGCATCATCATCGTCGCTGCATTCCACTTGTGGGCTCTCCAGCGGGTCTTCCTGGGGCCGCTCAACCCGAAGTACGCCCAACTGGCGGAGATCAACGGCCGGGAGATCTTCTGCCTCGCCCCGCTGGCGCTGGCGACGCTGATCCTCGGCGTGTTCCCGATGCCGATCCTCGGCCTGATGAGCACGTCCCTCAATCACCTGGTCGACGTCGTGAAGATGGTGGTCTGACGTGGCACTCGGCAACCTCGCCAGCGTGAGCCATTTTCTCCCGGAGTTCGCGGTCACCGCGACGATCCTGCTGATCCTCGTGGTCCACGTGGCCGGAAGGAATCGCCGCTCGCCGGCGCCGGCCTTCCTTGCGCTCGTCGGCACGGGCGCGGCGCTTCTTTGCGCGTGGCTGACCGCCCCTGCGGGCGCGGGGACGGGCCTGTTCCAGGGAATGGTCGTCCTGGACGATTTCGCGGTCTTCTTCAAAATCCTGACCGCCCTGGCGACGATCATCGTCATCTTCATGTCGATCGACTGCGTGGAGCTTCAGGACAAGTCGCAGGCGGAGTACTACGTCTTCCTCCTGTCGGTGCTGCTCGGGATGTTCCTGCTCGCCTCGGCCAGCGACATCGTGATGGTCTACCTCGCCCTGGAGCTGGTCTCCATCCCGTCGTACCTGCTCGCCGGCTACCTGAAGGGAAAGGAATCGTCGACCGAGGCGTCGATGAAGTACGTCGTCTACGGGGCGACCGCCTCCGGCGTGATGATTTACGGGTTCTCGCTCCTCTACGGCATGACGGGGACCACGCAGATCGCCGAGATCGGCCGCCTTCTCACCCGGGGTGCCGCCCCCTTGCCGGTCATGCTGGCCGCGGCGATGGTGACGGTCGGATTCGGGTACAAGATCGCGGCCGTCCCCTTCCACATGTGGAGCCCCGACGTGTACGAGGGAGCGCCGACGCCGGTGACTGCGTTCCTCTCCGTGGGCCCGAAGGCCGCGGGGTTCGCGATCCTGGTCCGCTTTTTCTACACGGTCTTCGCGTCGCCCGGCGCGGCCGGCGGAACGTGGGCCCTCTCGTCGCCGGTGGACTGGACCTTCCTGTTCGCGGTTCTCTCGGCCGTGACGATGACGGTGGGGAACCTGGTTGCGATCAGCCAGCAGAACGTGAAGCGGCTGCTGGCGTACTCGTCGATCGCGCACGCCGGATACATGCTGATGGGGTTCGTTCTGCTCACCTCCGTGGGGCTCGAGGCGATCCTGTTCTACCTCGTCGTGTACCTGTTCATGAACCTGGGCGCCTTCTACGTGGTGGTCCTGGTCGCCAACGGCAGCCGCAGCGAGGACATCTCCGACTTCGCCGGGCTGGGGACCCGGGCGCCGCTCGCCGCGGTCGCCCTGGCCGTGTTTCTCTTCGCCCTGACGGGGATTCCGCCCTTTTCGGGGTTCATCGGCAAGGTCTATCTCTTCGCCGAGGTGATTCACCGCGGGGTGTACTGGCTGGCCGTCGTCGCCGCGCTCAACAGCGTCGTCTCCCTGTATTATTACGCGCGGATCGTGAAGGTCATGTTCCTCGAGGGGGCCAAGACCGAGACCGCACCGCTTGCCGTTCCCTTCGTTCCGCGCGTCATGCTCACCCTCCTTGTGGTTCCCACGCTCCTGCTGGGGATATACTGGGAACCCATCATCCGCGTGGCCGAGGTATCCGTGAAGATCCTGACGAACTGAGAGGAGGAAGCCGGTGGCGAAGTTCGTTTCCTCCGTTGATTTCGCCAACCCGTACTTCTCCGTCCTCCTCCTTTTCGTGATCGGCGTCGGCATGGCGGTGACGTTCGTCTTCCTGTCGCAGGCGCTGGGCCCCAGGAGATACGACCGGGTCAAGTACGACGTCTACGAGTGCGGGGTGGACCCGTTCATGTCCGCGTCCGTGCGCATCTCCGTCAAGTTCTACCTGGTCGCGCTGCTGTTCATCCTGTTCGACCTGGAGACCGCCTACCTGTACCCGTGGGCCGTCCTGTTCCGGGACCTCGGCTGGTTCGGATTCGCGGAGATGGCCGTCTTTCTCGGCATTCTCGTCATCGGGCTCGTCTACGTCTGGAAGAAGGGGGCCCTGGACTGGCAATGACGCGGCAGGGGGGCGGAAGCGGCGAGTACGTTCTCAGCACGCTCGAGGCCATGGTGGCGTGGGGGCGCAAGTATTCCATCTACCCGTTCACGTTCGCCACGGCCTGCTGCGGGATCGAGGTGATGGGCGCGTTCGGCACGCATTACGATCTCGCCCGCTTCGGTGCCGAGGTCGTCCGCTTTTCCCCCCGCCAGGCGGACATGCTGCTGGTGGCCGGGACGATCAACTACCGGATGGCGCCGGTGCTCAAACGCATCCACGAGCAGATGCTCGAGCCGAAGTGGGTCGTCGCGATGGGGGCGTGCGCAGCGTCCGGCGGATTCTACAACAATTACAGCGTCCTCCAGGGCATCGACAAGATCATGCCCGTCGACGTGTACATTCCGGGATGCCCGCCGAATCCCGAGGGGATCATCGACGCCGTGGTGGCGATCCAGAAGATCATCGAGACCGGCGCGCCGCGCGCGGCGGAGCGCTGGCCGATCAAGATCTGAAAGGGGCCTACGGGTCGATGACGGACGAGCGAAAGAGCGTGGCGCTGGCGAAGCTCGCAGCGGCCTTCGG
>CAYWOT010000282.1:0-3189 GCA_964459975.1 uncultured bacterium | reverse complement strand
ACGGTCGAAGACTCAAAATTGTCCCGTTCGATCCGGACCGGCGAGGATGTGCGGGACTCGACGGCGTACAGCGTGGCCTCCTGCGACACGAACCCGCGCAGCGATTTCCCGAACGCCGCCAGGCCGTGCCGCAAATCGTCCTCCACGTGCCGCGGCACGATGCCGGCGAGATTTGCCCGGACGACGCGGGGAGCCAGCGCCCTGCCGCGCGACAAGTTCCGGGTCGTTCCCGCGAGAAAGGCGACCAGGCTCATCGCCGGCACCCCGAACGCGCCGCCGCCCTTGCGGAAGGCCCGCGCCTCGAGGGTCCGCTGCAGATCGACGCCCGCCAGCACGTCGCCCACCCCGAAATCGTCCGGCGTCACCGCGGCCACGATCCCGCTGTTGGCGAATCCCGATTCGCGGGCGCGGGAACTCATCCCGTTTACCGTCATCTCTCCCGGCCCGGACGAGGCCGCCACGACCTCGCCGCCGGGGCACATGCAGAAGGAGTAGATCGCACGCCCGGATGGGGCCCGCACCGCCAGACGGTAGTCGGCGGGCGGGAGGCCGAAGCGGCCCGCCGCCTTTCCGTATTGGATCGCGTCGATCCGCTCCTGGGGGTGCTCCACGCGGTAGCCGACCGCGAACGCCTTCGCGGACATCCGCACGCCGCGGGACAGGAGCATGCGCACCGTGTCCCGCGCGGAGTGCCCGCACGCCAGCAAGAGCGTTCGGCACGGGACCGCCTCCCCGGAAGCGAGGCGGATCGACCGGACCGCCCCGCCCGCGGTGTCCACGGCGTCGACCCGGGCGCCGAACCGGATCCGGACCCCGAGCGACAGAAGCGTCCGCCGCATGCCCACGCAGAAATCCCGAAGCCGGTCCGTCCCGACGTGCGGCTTCGCCTCCAGACGAAGGTCCGGGAGCTCCGCGTGCTCCGCGAACTGGCCCACCACGTGCTCGACCAGCGGATCCCCGATCCTCGTCGTAAGCTTCCCGTCCGAGAAGGTCCCCGCACCGCCCTCTCCGAACGCCACGTTGCTCTCCGGGTCGAGCGTACCTTCCTTCCAGAACGCCGCAACATCGCGGGCGCGCTCCTCGACCGGCCGTCCCCGCTCCACAAGAAGCGGCGGGACCCCGTACCGCGCCAGCGTAAGCGCCGCGAACAGTCCGGCGGGCCCCGCCCCCACCACGACCGGGCGCAGGGAGGGGGAGCGGACGGCCCGCCGGGGGAACGGGTCCGGAGCGGGGCGGGACGGACGCGCCGTGGAGATCCGCGAGCAGATGGCGTCCTCGAGTCCCGGAGACCGCAGGGAAAGATCGACGGCGTACACGCGCCGGACCGCGCCCTTCCGCCGGGCGTCCAGCCCGCGGCGGACGATCGAAAAATCCGCCACCTCCTCGCGGGGAACCCCTATAATGAACAGAACTTTCGAGAGGAGGTCGTCCTCGGGGAACGCCAGGGACACCCGGATGTCGGAGATGCGCACGGCCACGCGATCCTTCCTCCTTCTCCCCCTTCTTCTCGCCCTTGCGCTCGCGCCGTCCTCCTGCGGGACGCTGGTCCGCAGCGGGTTCCGGTCGCCGAAGGTCCGCGTGGTCGACGTGGCGCTCGTCTCGCCGAACCCGTTCGCCGACGCCGGGAGTTCCTGGGAATTCGCCCTGACCCTCGAGGTCGTCAACCGGAACGACTACGACCTCAACGTGTCGTACATCGCCTACACGGCGACGGTCGGGCGGGACCGGGTCGCCGAGGGCGAGCGCCGCGGACCGATCCGAATCGGAGCGTCGGAGCGAACGCTGGTGCAGGTGCCGCTGTCCATCCGGTCCGACGCGATCCGCAACGCCGCCCGCGAAGCCCTGCTCGGCCGGGCCGTCGCCTACCAGCTTTCCGGGTCGGTCGGTCTGGCCACCCCGCTGATCGGCGTCGTCCGCGTCCCCTTCTCGAAGTCGGGAGGGTTCGACCCGGCCGAGATCCTCAAGCGGAAGGGATTCGGGCTCAACTGACCGGGGACGGGGGGGCGCTCCCCTCAAGGACCGCCAGGAGGTTTTCGGTCGCCAGTTCCCCCATCCGCCGCCGCGCCTCCTTGGTGGCGCTCCCCAGGTGCGGAAGCAGCACCGCGTACGGGGAACGGAGCAGCCCCGGGTGGACCTCCGGTTCCTTCTCGTAGACGTCCAGTCCCGCCGCGAAGATGCGGCGCTCGCGCAAACCCTCCGCAAGCGCTTCCTCGTCGACGATCCCTCCCCGCGCGACGTTCACCAGGACCGCATCGGGCGCCATCCTGCGGAGAAGGTCCCGGCCGAGCATCCCGCGCGTCTCCGGAGTGCGGGGGACGGTGAGAACGACGAAATCGCTTCCCGAGAGCAGGTCCTCAAGCGTCGCGTACCGGACGCCGAGCTCGGCCTCCCGCGCTTCCGGGAGCCGCCGCCGGTTGTGGTACAGGATCCGCATCGCGAAACCCCGTCCGCGGGCCGCGACGGCGCCGCCGATCTTGCCCATCCCGACTACGCCCAGCGTCCTTCCGTGCACCGGGACGCCCAGGAATCCCCACGGGTCCCACCCCGTGAACGCTCCCTCCCGCACGAAGCGGTCGGCGTCGGGAAGCCTTCGGGCGGCGCCCAGCAGGAGCGCGAACGCCAGGTCCGCCGTTGCCTCGGTGAGGACGTCGGGCGTGTTGCACACGCGGACGCCCCGGCGCCGCGCCTCCGGCAGATCGATGTTGTCCGTCCCCACCGCGAAATTGGACACCACGCGCAGGCCCTCTCCGGCGACGTCGAGCAGCGCCGCGTCGATCCGGTCCGCAAGCGTGCACAGGATGCCCGACGCTCCCCGGACCTTCTCCAGCAGCTCGTTGCGCGGCATCGGCCCGGCTCCGCCGGCCACCACCTCGGCCTTCTCCGCGATCCGCGCCGCCGACACGCCGGGCAGCTTCCGCGTGATCACCACCTTCGGACGGTCGGTCATTCCTTAATCATACACGTACCGGTACACGGGGACGCTCCCGAGTCGGGCTGAGCGTGTAGACGGGGACACGCCCGAGTCGTGAAAAAGAGAAAAGCCGGGCATGTCCCCGGTGTCGTATGGACCACCGCTAGGCCCCGTCAGGCGCAGCGGGGGGTTCCAAAGCAGCAGCCTGTGGAGCGAGGAAGGCAGCATCCCCGCAGAGCGGGGATTCCGCTCGTCGAGCGGAACCGGCAGCGAGCGGG
>CAYWOT010000281.1:0-3194 GCA_964459975.1 uncultured bacterium | reverse complement strand
ACGGACGATTCCTACCATCCCCTACCACCGGGCGCTGCGGATCGGAGCCGGCGGCGACAACGATCCTTCGGTGGAGGAAGTCGCGGGGAAGGCCGTCTTCATCGGTTCCTCGGAGTACCGACAGCTCGCGCAGAAGGACACTTTCCATACGTTCTTCACGACGAAGGACGGGGTCGACCTGAGCGGTGTGGAGATCCAGGCGACTGCCTTTGCCAACATGATCGAGAATATGCCGATCCGGGCGCTTCCGTTCCGCTTTCACGTTGCCGGGCTCCTTGTCTGGGGATTTGCAGTGGGGATCCTCGCCTTCGTCTTCCGCCCCGCGTTCTCGATCCCCGCGGTGGCGGCGCTTTCCGTCCTCTACCTCGGCGTGGCCGAACATTTCTTCGCCACCGCCGGGGCGTGGTATCCGGTAATTCTCCCCCTCGTGTTCCAAGGGCCGCTTGTCGTGATCGGCGCGGTGGGCTGGAACTACGTCGTCGTGAGCCGGGAGAGGCAGAATGTCCGAAGGGCCTTCGAGTACTACCTTCCCGTCGACGTCGTCGACGACCTTGCGCAAAACATCGAGGGGCTGCAGGTCAGCAACCAGATCGCGAACGGGATCTGTCTTGCCACCGACGCGGGGCATTACACCTCCCTTTCCGAGTCGAAGGCTCCGAGGGAACTGGCGGAGTTCATGAACCGGTATTACGAAGCCGTCTTCGGCCCGGTGAGAAGCCACGGAGGGATGGTGTCGAACGTGATCGGGGATTCGATGCTGGCGCTGTGGCTTGCCACGAAGGAAAACCCTTCTCCGCTGAGCGATGCCTGCCTCGCGGCGCTCGAGATCGACGGGGCGCTGCGCGCGTTCCGGCGGCCGGGCGAATCGGGCGACTTCCCGACGCGGATCGGGCTGCATTACGGGGAGATCTTCCTCGGCAACATCGGAGCGGCGAGCCACTACGAGTACCGCCCCGTGGGGGACATCGTCAACACGGCGACGCGAATCGAGGGGCTCAACAAGTTCCTGGGAACACGGATCCTCGTTTCCTGGGAGGTCCTGTCGCGGACGAACGGGTTCCTGACCCGGGACCTGGGGGCGTTCCTTATGGCCGGAAAGTCCAGACCGGTTCACGTCCACGAATTGTTCGGCCGGAAGGAGGAGGCGACTACCCGGCAACGGGACGTCTGTGCGCACTTCGCGGAAGGGATCGAGCTGTTCCGACGGCAGTCCTGGGACGAGGCGTGCGCGAAGTTTCACGGCACCCTCAATCTGCAGGACGGAGACGGCCCGTCGCTCTTGTATATCACGCTTTGCACGCGCTACCGGCAGAACCCGCCGGGCGATTCGTGGGACGGTGTGATCCACATGGAGAACAAGTAGGCCGAGCGGCCGCACTGCTCAGGGCCGGATTTTCCCGGAGGAGGATCCGATGAGACCATCCCTGAAGGTTACGGTTTCCTTGGCCGCGATCATTGTGTCGTTTTCCCTGGGCTTGTCCGATGCTTTCGCCGCGGAGTGCGACCCCGCGATTGCGGTGGCGGTCTCGGTCCAGGGGGACGTTCGGGTGAAACGGGGGGACGCGGACTACTGGGCGGCGGTGCGCCTCCGGGACCGGTTTTGTCCGGGGGACACGGTCCAGACGATGGAGCACAGCCGTGCGGACCTTCTCCTGGCCAACGAGACGACCCTGCGTCTCGACCAGACCACGCAGATCGTCTTCTCGAAGCCCGGCGAGGAGAAGGGCTTCTGGCTGAACGTCTTCTCCGGGGGCACGTATTTCATGAGCCGGACGCCCCACCACTTCAAGGTCGAAACGCCCTTCGTCAACGCCGGGATCGAGGGGACCGAGTTCTTCGTGCGGGTGGACAAGGACCGGACCCTTCTGACGGTCTTCGAGGGAAGGGTCGCTGCGGAGAACGACCGAGGGGGTGTCTCGGTCGCGAGCGGGCAATCGGTCATGGCGAAAGCGGGGCACGCCCCGGTCCTTACGTTCGTCGCGCGGCCCCGCGACGCGGTCCGGTGGACGCTCTACTATCCGTCGGTGATTCCGCCCCATCCGGGCGTGTCGCCCGACTGGCGAAGCCTCGCCTCGAAGCTGCTCGCGGTCGGGCGCGTCGACGAGGCCGAGCTGCTGATCGGCGAGGAGCTCAAGAAATCGCCGGACAACGCGGACGCGCTGTCGCTCCGCGCGGTCATTGCGGTCGCGCAGAACGAGAGGCGCAGGGCCCTTGCCCTCGCAAAGCAGGCGGTTGCGGTGGCGCCGAAGTCGGCGAGCGCCCGGATTGCCCTGTCGTACGCTCAGCAGGCCGGCTTCGACCTTTCCGGGGCCCTTGCGACGCTCAGGGAGGCGGTGAAGCTGGACCCCGAGAATGCGCTGGCGAGGGCCAGGCTTGCGGAGCTCTTCCTTTCCTTCGGGCGCCTGGACGAGGCGCTCAAGCAGGCGAAAAAGGCCGCCTCACTGAACCCCGACATCGCACGGACGGAGACGGTCCTGGGGTTCGCCTACCTGGCCGAGATCAAGACGAAGGAGTCACGGGCCGCCTTCGATCGGGCGATCGGGCTCGACCAGGCCGATCCTCTGCCGCGGCTGGGGCTGGGCCTGGCGACGATCCGGGACGGCGACGTGGAGAAGGGCAGAAAGGAGATCGAGGTCGCCGCGAGCCTCGACCCGAACAGCTCGCTCATCCGCAGCTACCTGGGAAAGGCGTACTACGAGGAGAAGCGCGGGAAGACCGCGTCCAAGCAGTTCTCCATGGCCGAAGAACTTGACCCCAACGACCCGACGCCGTGGTTCTACGACGCGATCCTCAAAGAGACCACGAACCGGCCGGTGGAGGCGCTGCACGACCTGCAGAAATCGATCTCGCTCAACGACAACCGAGCCGTGTACCGGTCGCGGCTGCTGCTGGACGAGGACCTGGCGGCCCGCAGCGCGAGCCTCGGGCGAATCTACAGCGATCTGGGTTTTCAGCAGCTTGCACTGGTGGAGGGGTGGAGGTCGGTCAACACCGACCCGGCGAACTACTCCGCGCATCGGTTGCTGGCCGATTCCTACGCGGCCCTGCCCCGGCACGAGATCGCGCGCGTCAGCGAACTGCTGCAGTCCCAGCTTCTCCAGCCGATCAACATCAACCCGATCCAGCCCAGCCTTGGACAGAGCAACCTGTTCATCCTGGAAGGGACGGGGCCGTCCTCCCCTTCCTTCAACGAG
>CAYWOT010000280.1:0-3205 GCA_964459975.1 uncultured bacterium | reverse complement strand
ACGTTGCCCACCATGCTCCGGCCGCAGAGGGCGACCCGCCTCCCGTGGCGGGCCGCCGCGGTAAGCGCCTCCTGGATCCGGTGGATGTTCGAGGAGAACATCGCCACGATGACCCGGCCCTCGCAGTCGCGGAAGATGTCGGAGAGAACCTCGCCCACAAACGCCTCGGGCAGGCTCCGTCCTTCCCGTTCCACGTTGGTGGAGTCGGAGAACAGCGCGGTCACCCGCTCCCGGGCCGCCACCTCCGAAAGCCTCTCCATGGCCGTCGGAACGCCGTCCGGCGGCCGGGCGTCGATCTTGAAGTCCCCCGTGTGGACGAATACGCCGTCGCCGCAGCGGACGATGTAGCCGAACCCTCCGGGAATGCTGTGGCAGACCGGGAACGTTTCCACCTCGAGCGCGCCGATGCGGAACCGGCCGGCCCGCTCGACGGCCGAAAGCTTCGCGACGTCGGCCAGGCCGTGCTCGGCGAGGCGGTTCTGGAGCAGGCCGAGCGTCAAGGGAGTGCCCAGAACGGGAACGTCGAATTCCCTGAGCAGGAAGGCGACGGCGCCGATGTGATCTTCGTGCCCGTGCGTGAGCACGACGGCGCGGAGCCGGTCGGCGAGCTCCCGCAGGCAGCCGAAGTCGGGAATGACGAAGTCGATTCCCAGCATCGTGTCGTCGGGAAACATGAGCCCGGCGTCCACGAGGACGGCGGTCTCGCCGTCGTCGAACAGCATGGAGTTGAGCCCGAACTCGCCGAGGCCCCCGAGCGGAATGATGCGCAACGACACGCCGGCTTTCCCCCTTCTACCGCGCTTCGGAAGGACGCGCCGCGTGGCGACCCGCCCGCCCGGCGCCGCCGGCCGTCAAACGGGGGCCCCCTTCCGCGACGACCGGCCCTTCGCGCTCGGGGCGGACAGAATCCGCTTTCGCGTTTCCGCCGCGAGCTCGTCCCGGCTCAGAGGGCGGCCGCCGTCGCCCGTGACCGGGGCCAGGACCCGGACGGCGAGCCGCGCCGGCCGGAAGAATCGCGTCCCCGGCGGGAGAGCTTCTCGACCGCCTTCGAGGACCACCGGGACCAACGGGCACATGATTTTCCTGGCGAGGTAGAACGCCCCAGGCTTGAATTCCCCGAGCTCGCCGTCGCGGCTGCGCGTCCCTTCGGGGAAGATGACCATCATCTGGCCCCGTTCCATGCGGTCCGCGGCGACGCGCACCAGATGCAGGGCGTCCCGAGCGTCGTCGCGGTCCACGAACAGGTTCCCGGCCTTCCGCATCGCGTACCCGAACACCGGGACCCTCCCCAGCTCCTGCTTCGCCAGAAACCGGACCTGTCGCGGGATGGCCGCAATCAGAAGCGGGATGTCCACGAGGCTCTGGTGGTTCGCCGCGAGGATCGCTCCGCCCGGCGGAAGGTGGCCGAGCCCCTCGACCCGGACGTGCCACCCCCCCAGAGCGATGAACCCTTTGGCCCACCAGCGCATGATTCCCGAGGGTAGCCGGTCCGTTCTCGAAATGAGCCCCGCCGCGCACGCGGTCAGCGCGCAGGCGGCGGTAAGGAGCAGAATCGCAACCGACCGAACGATACGCAAAATCACGGATCCGCTTCCTCCCGGAAGCTGTGAAAAGTACAACTTCCTATTATGACATGGTCCAGGACCTGAATGCCGACGATTCCGCCCGCGGACCGGAGTCTGCGCGTGACCTCCCGGTCCTCGGGGCTCGGACAGGGATCGCCGCTGGGATGATTGTGGACGACGATGACCGCCGCTGCGCGCTCCTCGACGGCGGGCGCGAACACCTCGCGCGGATGGATGAGGCTGCCGTTCAAGGTGCCGACCGAGACCAGCACGTCCCGCAGAACGCGGTGCTTCACGTCCAGCAGGATGCACAGGAACATTTCGACGGGGGACTCCGCAAATCGGAAGCGGTACCGCTCGAAGACGTCGGCCGCGGACCGCAGCGGTTCGGACCGCGCGGACGGCGAGGCGAGGACCCGGCGCGCCAGCTCCAGGACGGCTTCCCACCGCTCCTCCATCGCGCCGTCCCGCGGCTCCTCCCGGGCGGCGGCCCGTCGCATCGCCCTCCACTCCGCCAGGAAGGCGGCGCGGTACAGGGCCGCCTCCTCCATTGCCTCGAACGGCCGCCGCGGGCGGCCCCTTTTCCCCGTCAATCCCGGCACTCCCCGGCCCGTCGTTTTTTTTGGGACTTGCGATTCAAATTCCATTCCAAAAGATCCCCAAAGATCCGGGACGCTTTCGGCGATAATACCGGTATGGACCTTCGGGAGGATCTTCTGCTCCTCTCCCGGCTCCGCTCCAACCTCGAATCGGTGCTTCTGGGCAAGAGCCGGGAAATCGAGCTGGCGCTGGCCTCCTTTCTGGCGGGGGGACACATTCTCCTCGAGGACATCCCCGGGACCGGGAAGACCACGCTGGCGCGGGCGATTTCCGCCAGCATTTCCGGTACGTTCCGCCGCATCCAGTTCACGAGCGACCTGCTTCCCCAGGACGTGGTCGGCGTGCCGATCTTCGAGGCGGACCGCAAACGGTTCACGTTCTGTCCCGGCCCCCTCTTCGCCAACGTGGTCCTGGCCGACGAGATCAACCGGAGCAATCCCCGGGCGCAGAGCGCCCTGCTCGAAGCCATGAGCGAGCGGCAGGTTTCCGTGGACACAGCGACCTACCCTCTTCCCGACCCGTTCCTCGTCATCGCCACGCAGAACCCCTTCGAGCTGCACGGGACGTATCCGCTGCCCGAGTCGCAGATGGACCGGTTCAACCTCCGGCTCCGGCTTTCCTACCCCGACAGGGAGTCCGAGATGCGGCTGATCCGGGAGAACACGCTCACGGGCTCCCGGAACGGTCTGGCCCCCGTGATCGTCCCCGAGCAGGTGCGGGAGATGCGCGGCCGGGCGGCCCGCGTCACCGTCCGGGATCCGATCGTCGACTACATCTACCGGATCGTCGAGGCGACCCGGCGACACCCCGCCGTCCGCCTGGGCGCCTCGCCCCGGGGCGCCGTCGGACTCAAGGCCACCGCCCAGGCGGCGGCGTTCCTTGCGGGACGGGACTTCGTCATCCCCGCCGACGTGAAGCGGACCGCGGCGGCCGTCCTGTGCCACCGCATCTTCCTGGCGGAAGAGCCGGGGGGGGGTTCGGAGGCGGAGGCCGGACAGGCCATCCTCATCTTCCAGGCCCACGCCGCGCAGGTGACCCTC
>CAYWOT010000279.1:1502-3209 GCA_964459975.1 uncultured bacterium | reverse complement strand
GGTTGCCCACCGGATCCTAAGTCCGGCGCGTCTGCCATTCCGCCACTCTCGCACTCTCCCGGCAGGTCCCGATTTCGGAAAAAAACAGTATATACCGATATTTCCGCCTGGCAACCCCATTCTCTTCTTCTGCCGGCCGCGGAACGCCGAGCCGGACGCCGCAGGCCGCCCGGCTTACGGCTACGGCAGCCCGAGGATGCGGCGCGCGTTGCCGAGGAACACCTTGTCGAGAACGGCGGGGGGATATCCTTCCGCGTCCCAGTCCCGGAAGAGGCGCTCGTACCCCAGGACGGGGTAGTCCGAACCGAACAGGACCTTGTCCTGGAGGCGGCCCGCGATCTCCTTTTTCAACTCCGGCGTAAAATATTTCGGGGACCAACCGGATGTCTCCATGAAGACGTTGGCCTTGTGAAGGAGGATCGCGATCATCTCGCTCTGCCACGGCCAGGACGGATGGCAGGCGATGATGCGTAGCTTCGGGAAGTCCGCGGCGACGTCGTCGAGATGGAGGGGCTGGGTGTACTTGAGCTTGAGGCCCATGCCGCCCGGCGTTCCGGCCCCGAGCCCCGTCGTCCCGGTGTGGAACTGCACGGGGACCGACAGCGAGACGCACGTCTCGTAGAGCGGATAGAACCTCCGGTCGTTCGGGAAGAAGGCCTGGGCCACGCCCTGGAACTTCACACCCGCAAGACCCAGGGTCCGGACCGCGCGGGAAACCTCCCGGACGGCCTCCTCCCCCTTCCACGGGTCGACCGACGCGAACGCCCCGAGAACCACGTCGGGATAGCGGTCTCGGAGGGACGCGACGTAGTCGTTGGTCGTAGCGGGCAGGCCCGTAGCGGTCTCCGCGTCCCAGGCGAGCACCATCGCGCCCACCCCGGCGCGGCGGAATTCCCCGACCATCTCGTCGTCGCTGCGCACGCGGAAGGGGGTCTTGTAGTACGCCTCGAGCGCCTCGAAGTACGGCCGCATCGACTCGTACCAGGGACGAGTGCTGGGATGGGCATGAACGTCGATCGCCCTCACGGCCCCTACTCGAGGAACAGCCACTCCGTCAGATCCGCCGACGGCTCGTCGAACCGCATCCCGAAGATGTAGGAGCCCTCCGGCTTTTCCGCCGCACGAAACCAGATGACCGTCCCCGACACCCGGATCGGCGCCCCTCCCTCCGGAAAGATCGTCGCGTCGACGCGGTTCCGCGTGGTCATCAGCGTGTCGTACATGACGTGGATCCCGTCCGGGGCGATCTTCGGCGTCACGACCGCCATTCCGTCCGCCGAAAACTCCCTTGCGGTAGCCGTGACCGGGGACGACACCCTCGCCGGATTCTTGCCGCTCTGAACCGTGAACACCACCGTTGCCATGCGCGGTATCCTCTTTCCGCTTCTACGCTCCCTGGAGAACAGGGTCATCCCGGTGCGCCCTTCTTCTCCTCGTCGATGCGGCGGAACCCTTCCAGAATAAGCTGCATCTCGTCCAGGTCGATCGTCCGCTTCTTCATCGCGTGTCCGTGCGTGATCACGAACGCCCCGTCCTGGAGGCGCAGGAGCCGGTAGAAGGCCTCCTCGCCCTCGAGATTTCCCGTCTCGCAGTGGGAGATCCGACCGTTGGTGAAATAGATCCGTCCCTCGTCCGGTTCCCCGCCCTTCACGACGACGCAGGCGGTCTTCAGGCCAAGCTGCGCGCAGCGGATGGCGCAGACATAGC
>CAYWOT010000279.1:0-1492 GCA_964459975.1 uncultured bacterium | reverse complement strand
CGGTCTTCAGGCCCAGATGGAGGGTCTGGACGATCTCGGGGATCCCGAGATTCCGAAGGTCCCCCACGACACCCTGGGCGGCCGCCGCGCCCTCCTTCCGGCGCCGCTTGTCCCGTCGGATGACGTTGCGGATCCGCGCCGCCAGCTCCTTCAGGTCCACCGGCTTGACGAGATAATCCTCCGCGCCCAGATGGAGCGCCTCGACCTTCATGTCCGTTGCGTCCTTCCCCGAGAGGAAGACGAGCGGAGTCTCGCCGACCCCGGGGATCTCGCGCATCTTCCGGTACATGGCGATGCCGTCCGTCCCCGGCATGACGACGTCGGCGAGCACGATGTCCGGGCGGTCGTTCTCCACCCGGACCAGGCCGTCGGCGGCGTTGTCGGCGACCAGCACGTCGAAGCCTTCGTTGACCAGCTTGAGCTTGAGAAGCGTCTGGTAGTCGATCTCGTCGTCGACCAGCAGAACCTTCGGCTTGGCGCCGTCGCCGTAATGGGCGAACTTCGTCTGCACGACGCGACTGAAGACCTCGACGATCTCCGGGTCGAACTGGGTTCCCACGTTGCGGTGAAGCTCCGCGATGGCCTCGTCCCGGTCCAGGCTCTTCCGGTAGGGCCGGTTGGCGGTCATCGCCGTGAAGGCGTCGACCACGGACAGGATCCGCGCCCCCAGCGGAATCTCGCGCCCCTTCAGGCCCTCCGGATAGCCCTTCCCGTCGTAACGCTCGTGGTGATGAACCATGATCGGCTTGATCTTCCAGGGGAAATCGATCGTGTCAACGATCTTGACCCCGTTCTCGCAGTGGGACTTCACCGACTGGTATTCGCTTTCGGAGATCTCCTTTTTCCCGGACAGGATCTCCGTGCGGATCCCGACCCGGCCGATATCGTGAAGCAGCGACGCCACGACGATCTCGTCCACCATCTCCCGCGGGAGCTCCATCTCCTCGGCGACGGCGCGGGCGTACTCCATGGTGATGTGGGAGTTCCCCCCGAAGAACGGGTCGTGGACCTCCAGCAGGCCGACCAGGACATCGACGGTCTCGATCAGGCACCGCTTCAGGTGTTCGTCGGTCACCGGCGGCGCCACCGGCGCCCGGTCCTCCCCCGCCGCCCGGAGCAGGTCCAGCAGCTCGCGCTGGTCCAGGATGAAGTCGGAGGAGCCGAACCGCAGGACGTCGTCCGAGCTGCGGATGTTCGTAAAGGACGAAAGAACGATGACCCGGGACTGCGGGCACAACCGGATCATCCGGCGCTTGAGCTCGACTCCGGAGCAGTCGGGAAGGAACAGCTCGCAGACGACGAAGTCGTGGGAGGAGCGGGACACGATCTTGATCGCCTCCTCCCCCGAAGCCGCCAGGGAGGTCCGCAGCCCGGCGTCGGTGAACAGGTTCACCAGCATGTCCCGGACGCCGGCGTTGTTGCTGATGACGAGAATCGACTTCTGCATGCTCCCTCTCGCGCTGTCCGGTTATGGTTCGGTCTGCCGGATGTC
>CAYWOT010000278.1:0-3219 GCA_964459975.1 uncultured bacterium | reverse complement strand
CAGCGGCCCGAGCCCGTCGTGTCGAGGACGAGGGCGAACAGGAGCGGGCCCCAGATGGCCGAGAATTTGGAGAGGACCGAGTAGAAGCCGTAGAACTCGGCCGAGGCCTCCTCGGGGATCATGGACCCGTACAGGCTGCGGCTCAGGGCCTGGGCCCCGCCCTGAACGAAGCCCACCGTGGCGCCGAGCGCGAAGAACGGGTAGGCCCGGCCGACCGGCAGCCGGAAGGCGGCCACGGCCACCAGAGTGTAGGCCACCAGGCACAGGATCACGGCCGCGCGCGTGCCCGTGCGGCCGCTCATCCACCCGAAGAACCAGGCGCCGCCGAAGGCCACGAACTGGACGATGAGGAGCGTGACCATCACGGAGGTCACGCTCAGCTGCAGGGTCCCGACCGCGTAGGCCGACGCCATGTTGATCGTGGTCTGGATCCCGTCATTGTAAACCAGGTAGGCGATCAGGAAGAGGAGGAGCTGACGGAAGCCGACCAGCCTGGCGAGCGTCCCGAGCACGCGTGCGAAGCCGAGCTTCGTGTAAGCCACTGGGCGCGGAAGCCCCGCCAGCTTCGCCGGGAGCTCCTGGGCGCGCCCCGTCTCCCGGAACCGGCTGAGGGCGAAGATCGAAAAGCCCAGCCACCAGACCCCGGACGAGGCCAGCGCGATCCGCACCGCCAGCTCCTGCCCGATCCCGAGCCGGTCGTGGAGCACGACCAGCAGCATGGCCAGGGCGAACTGGAGGCCGCCGCCCACGTAGCCGGTCGCGTAGCCCCTGGCGGACACGCGGTCGATCGTGTCGGGAGTCGTGATGTCGGGGAGGAAGCCGTCGTAGAACACGTTGGCGGCCACGAACCCGATCTGCGTGCACAGGAACAGTCCCATGGCGAGGGCCACGTGACCGGGCCGCACGAAGAACAGACCGATGGCGAACAGTGCTCCGCCGAAGGCGAAGGCCCTGAGGAAGCGCTTCTTGGCGGCCGAGAAGTCGGCGATGGCGCCCAGCACCGGGGTCGCGATGAAGATCAGGAAAGTGACGCCGCCGACCAGGTAGCCCCACAGGGCCTCGCCGGTCACCACGTGCCCGAGGATCGAGAAGCCCTCGGCCGGGACCACCGATTTGGTGAAGTAGGCGGGAAGCAGCGCCGCCATCACCGTGGTGGCGTAAGCGGAGTTGGCCCAGTCGTACATGGCCCAGCCGAAGATCGTGCGGGGGTCGTTCTTCGGGGCCATCGGGGCTCGCTCCAGGGTCGTGGGGGCGCGGACCGCGCGCGACGCCCCAAGTTCGCTTCGGAGGGTGCCCGGCGTCCAGGGAGCTCTCCCCCGGATGGGGGAAGACCTTGGCGCGGGGGCTCGCGTCCGGGAGGGGATTCGGTCAGGATGAGCGGAGTGGCGAGGATGGGAACCGGACCCGGATCACGGCGGCCGGCCCGCGGCTCGTGCTCGGGGCGTCGTGGTGAGAGGAGGGGGCATGGCCAGCCAGTTCACGTACACGAGGCGCGTCGAGTTCGCTGACACGGACGCGGCGGGCGTGGCCCACTTCGCCTCCTTCTTCCGCTACATGGAGGAGGCCGAGCACGCCTTCTACCGCTCGCTGGGCTCGTCCGCCTACCGGCTGGAGGCGGACCGCGTGGAGGGCATGCCCCGCGTGTCGGCGAGCTGCGACTATCTGAGCCCCGTCCGCTACGACGACGAGCTGGCCGTGCACCTCGTCGTGCGCGAGAAGACGGCGAAGGCGATCGGCTATGAGGTCCGCTTCGACCGGCTGGGCGGGGCCGAGCCGGTCACGGTGGCCCGCGGAGCCATGAAGGTGGTGCACGTCACGCGCGGCCACGGGGCGCGGGATTGGACGGTGACGGAGCTCCCGGCCGCCCTGCTGGAGCGGATCGAGGTGGCGCCCGAGCCGGACCCCGGCCCGCGGCACGGTGGTGCCGCGTGACCGACCGCCGCGACGTGGAGATCGAGCGGAAGTACCTGCTCTCCGGCCTTCCCGAAGCGGCGCGGGTCGTGACGCCGATCGTCATCGACCAGGGCTGGCTTCCGGGCGAGCGGCTGCAGGAGCGGGTGCGGCGGATCCGCGACGTCGATGGGGAGCGCTACTCCCGGACGGTGAAGCTGGGCCGCGGGGTGGAGAGGCTCGAGGTGGAGGAGGCCGCGGACCGCGACCTGTTCGAGGCGCTGTGGCCCCTGACCGAGGGCCGCCGCGTCTCCAAGCTCCGCTACCGGATCCCCGAGGGCGACCTCGTGTGGGAGATCGACCGGTTCCGGGACCCGGAGCTGGTGCTGGCGGAGGTGGAGCTGCCCGACGCGGAGGTCGTGCCCGACCTGCCGGCCTGGCTGGCCCCCTACGTGACCCGCGAAGTGACGGGGGAGCCGGAGTACGTCAATGTGATCCTGGCGCGCTGACGGGGGGAGCCCAGCGTGCTGACGGATCCGCTCAGCTCTCTCCGCCCCTGGCCAGCTCCCGCCGGAACTCGGACTCGTCCGACAGACGGGCGAGCTCGGTCTCGGCGTTGTCCAGCTGGGTCTCGAGGAGGGCCAGCCGGGACTCGATCGCCGCCAGGCGCTCGTTCGCCTGGGGGGTCTGGCGGAGGTGGGCGATCGCCTCGACGATCGGCTTGAAGGCGAAGCGGGCGGTGAGGCCGGCGACGGGGATGAGGACGATGAGCGTGCCCATGACGACGCCCGCGAGTCCGGTCCAGTCTACTGGCATTTCGGCACCTCGGTTCCGGGGTCGATTCGCGCCTTCCGTACGTGGAGCGCGGAGCGGGGGTTTCGGCGCCGCGAGCTCGCGGGCGGGAACCCGGCCATCATGCCTTCCGTCGGCCGCGTCCGCCAGTCGGGAAGGGCGCCGGGGAACCGCTCCCGCCCGATCTCCGTTGCGTTCGTCCACGCGGGGGCGCACCGTGCACTCCGCGTGAGAGACCTCCACCACGTGACCGACCCCCTCACCGCACGGGAGATCCGATGAGCCGCCCGACGAGCCGCAGGGAGTTCGTGAAGCGATCCGCCGTCCTGGCCGGGGCCGTGGGTCTGGGGGCGTGGGGAGGCGGCGCCGGCGACGGACCCGGGCGAGCTCCCCGCCCGCTCCGCATTCTCATCCTGGGCGGCACCGGGTTCATCGGTCCGCACGAGGTCGACTTCGCGCGTGCCCGCGGACACCATCTCACGCTGTTCAACCGCGGCAAGACCAACCCCGGCCTCTTCCCGGACATCGAGCAGCTCC
>CAYWOT010000277.1:0-3220 GCA_964459975.1 uncultured bacterium | reverse complement strand
GATAACGCCATGCATGCCCTGGCTTATCGGCATGTCGATCCTGAACTTGCCCGCAATCAGATTCGCTCAATGCTCGCACACCAGCTTCCCAATGGTATGGTTCCGGATGTCGTCTATGATGAAGGTATTGTTTCAACCATTGATCATCCAATTTTCGGCGAAGTTACCAAACCCCCAATTCTTGCCTGGGTAGCATTGAAACTATATGAAAAAGACCATGATATTCAATTTCTATCTGAAGCGCACGTGGGACGACGCGCGGCTCCGGGTGATGGCCAGCGGATTCGTCAACGACGTGAGCGCGGCCAGGGGGGCGCGCACCCTGGAGTTGCTCGGAAGGCTCGAAAACAATACGATTCCCACGGGCCAGAAGGAGATCCGCCATAACCGGGCCGTCGCCGGGAGCGCGGTGGAATGGGGGACGTTCTCGGCGTATCTCGGCACCGGCATCCGCGTTCCCGTCGCCCCTTACCAGGTGGACAACGACCTGCGGCTCCAGCTTCTGGCGCGGGTCGGGTACCTTTATTCCCGGCCCACGGAGGACACCGACCCCGGCGTCCGGCTGCCGCCCGACACGATGCTTTACGGCGGACAGTTGCGTGGGCGCTACGACGGCTTTCGCCGGAACCTGCTGGAACTTCCCCACCGGGGCGTAGCCGCGGGCTTCGACCTGGATTTCGTGCGGCGGGCCGACTGGTCGGACCACGGAAACGACGTCGTCACGATCCCCGAAGGGGACGGCCGGGAGTACGTCAAGGGCTCCGCGTACCTGATGGCTGCCGGCGGCGTTCCCGGTTTGTCGGAGAGAAACCGCTTTCTCGTGGGCGTGCACGTGGGGGTGGCCGACAAGAAGCGCATCGACCGCTACAACGCCTTCTGGCTCGGCGGCGGTCCGTTCTTCAGCGAAACGGACGAGCTCTACCACCCCAACGTCCCGGCGGCCCTGTTCAACACGACCATCGCCTCCTCCTACGTCGTGTCGAACGTGGAGTACCGCCGGGAGCTCCTGTTCTTCCTGTACCTGCATCTGCGCGGCACGTTCACCTGGGCCGACCGCGCCGTCGTCGTCGACGGGAACCAGGTGGGCTTCCGGTACCAAAGCGGGCAGGCGGGGTCGGTCGGGCTTTCGAGCGGCCTCTTCTGGAATTCGCTGGCGTACCTGCAGTATTCGTGGGACTCGGGATTTCTCCGGGACGGCGAGCCCGGGAGCAGCGTGCAGATGCTCTTCAGCAAGTCCTTTTAGACCCGCGCGCCGCAGCGCGCGTTCCCCCCGGGGAGGTGCAGGCGATGGAAACCGTGCTCTCGGTGGACCGCGTCTGCCGCGTATACGGCGACATCGTCGCGGTGGACGGCGTCTCGTTCACGGTGGGCCGCAACGAAATCGTCGGTCTTCTGGGTCCCAACGGGGCCGGCAAGACGACCACCATCAACATGATCCTCGGCGTGCTCGAGCCGAGCGGCGGGTCCATCCGCATCGGGGACGCGGACATCCGGACGCAGCGGTCCCGGGCGCTTGCGCGCACGAACTTCGCGGCCGTCTACGCGCCGCTTCCCGGGAACCTGACGGTGGTGCAGAACCTGCGCGTCTTCGGACTCCTGTACGGGGTCGACGATCTGGCGGAGCGCGTCGAGGCGCTGCTTGCGCAGCTTTCTCTGGGCAGGTTCCGGCACGTGCGGTACGGAGCGCTCTCGTCCGGCGAACAGACGCGAGTCTCCCTCGCCAAGGCGATGCTCAATCGCCCTCGGCTGCTCCTCCTCGACGAGCCCACCGCCTCGCTCGACCCGGCCGCGGCCCGGGACATCCGCACGGCGATCCGGGAGTTCGTTGCGCGGGAGACGGTCGGCGTGCTGTGGACCTCGCACAACATGCACGAGGTCGCCGAAGTCTGCGACCGCGTGCTGTTCCTGTCGCAGGGCCGGATCCTGCTCGAGGGCGACCCGAAGACGCTGCCCCGGGAAGAGGGCAAGGAAACCCTCGAAGACCTGTTCATCGCCCTGGCACGCGACCCGCACGCGCTGCGACGGAGCCGGCCGTGAAGCGGCTGCGCCGCACCGCGGCGATCGCGCTGCGGCAGTATTACCTGATGCGCCTGGGTCCCGCGCGTCTGTTTTCCACGTTCGCCTGGGTTGCCGTCGACATCGTCCTGTGGGGCTTCATCACTCGGTATTTGAACGCCGTCGCCTCGGCCCGGTTTGATTTCGTTCCGGTACTCCTGGGCGCGGTTTTGCTATGGGACTTCTTCACGCGCGTCATGCACGGCGTCACCATCGCCTTCCTCGAGGATGTCTGGTCGCGCAACTTTCTCAACGTCTTCGCCTCGCCGATTTCGATTCCGGAGTACATCGGGGGGCTCGTGGTTACCAGCATCGCGACGAGCGCGCTCGGGCTTTGCGTGATGCTCGTCCTGGCGACGACGTGCTTCGGCTTGTCGTTTTTCGCGTACGGTGCGGCGCTCCTGCCGTTCCTCCTCGTGCTGTTCCTCGCCGGGATCGCCCTCGGCATCTTCGGCGCGGCCTTTGTCCTGCGGCTCGGGCCTGCGGCCGAGTGGCTGGTGTGGCCGATCCCCTTCCTCCTCTCGCCATTCGCCGCGGTATTTTACCCGGTGTCGACGCTTCCGTACTGGATGCGGCAGGTCGCTCGCCTGCTCCCTCCGGCCTACGTGTTCCAAGGAATGCGGGCGATCGTTACGGGCGGCGCGCTGCGGGCGGCCGACCTCGCCTGGAGCGCCGTCCTGGCGGTCCTCTACATCGTGCTGGCGTCGTGGTACTTCATCCGCGTCCACCGCTATGCGGTGCGCACCGGGCTCCTGGCGCGATACAGCGCGGAGAGTACGACCTGACGGGGGGCTTACCGCCTGCGGGCGGAACGGCCGTCCTGCGGCGGAAGGGAGATGCCGAGCTTCCGAATCCGGCGGAAGAGGGTGGCCTTGTGGATGCCGAGCGCCCTGGCGGCCGCCGCCCGGTGGAACCCGTTCCGCTCCAGGGCGTGCCGGATGGACTGGGCGTCCAAGAGGTCGTGAGCGGCCTGCACGGGGGAGGCGCCGGAAGCGGATGTTCCGCGCCCGGTCAGCTCTTCGGGCAGGTGCGCGATGTCGATCTTCCCTTCGCGGCACACGACGAAGGACCGCTCGATCGCGTTTTCCAGCTCGCGGACGTTGCCGGGCCAGTCGTGCGCCATGAGCAGGGAGAGCGCCTCGCCCGAGACCCCGCGCACGGCCCT
>CAYWOT010000276.1:0-3244 GCA_964459975.1 uncultured bacterium | reverse complement strand
GATCTCCAGGACCAGCCGCTCCCGCTCGGCGCGGGTGAGGGGAATGCCTTCCGCGGCGATCAGGCCCTCGATGACCGTCTTGATGACGCCCGAGAGTTGCTCGGGCGGGATGTCCGCGACGGTGGACAGGTCGAGCCGGTCGACGAGCTTGCGGTGGATCGTGCTCTTGAGGTCCTGGTACGCGCGAATCCCGGCGGCCAGGTTGCTCCGGCGAAGGGCGGGGTCCGAGAACACCGAATTGGTCGTCTGACCGTTTTTCTTGGCGGCGAGCCAGTCGTTGATCGTCACTCGGCGCTCCTTTCAGACGGAAACAGCTTCCCCAGGAATCCCCGCCTCCTGTTCGCGGCGGCGGGCGCCGTCCCCACGCTCGCCCCGAGCAGCAGGCTCGAGAGACGATGGAAGCTCTTTGTGACCTCCTTGTCCGGGCCGATTTCGCGCAGCAGTTTTCCCCGGTTGATCGACGCGATCACCGTCGGGTAGTCGTTGGGAATCGTGAAGTAGACGGGCGTCTTCAGGATTCCGACGATCTTCTCCTTCGGGATCTCGTCGGTCGGCAGGTAGCGGCTGATGAGCAGGCGGACCCGCTCGTCGCGCAGGCCCAGCCGTCCGAACAGGTCGAGGCAGCGTTGCGTGTTCTTGAGGGACGGCAGGTTGAGCAGCGTGACGAGAAGGACCAGGTCGGACATCTCCAACGCCGTCAGCGTGCGCTCGTCGAACTGATGGGGGGTGTCGATGATGACCACGTCGAACATCGTGCGCAGCGTGGCGAGGACCTCCCGCACGCGCGCCGCCGTGATTTCCTCCGCGTCCTCGATCATGGGAGGGTCGGCGAGGATGTGGACTCCGCTCGCGTGTTTCACGAGGAGGCTGCTCAGGAAGTCGTAGTCCGCCTTCGCGGCGTTTTTCGCCAGGTCCAGGATGGAGTAGTTCGGCGACACGTTGAAGAACATCGAGAGATCGCCGTGCGACAGGACCAGGTCCACCACGACGGTTCTCTTCCCGTGGTACCGCACCATCGCGTCCGCGAGGTTCGCCACCACCGTCGTGATGCCGTTGCCTCCCTTGTTGCTGAACACCGAAATCATCGTCCCGTTGCCGGACGGGGACTCCTGCTTCGCGGCCTTGATCTTGAAGACCTTCTCCGCGGCCGCGCGCATGTCGATTTCCTTGACCGGCTTGTTCAGAAAGTCGTGCGCCCCGGCGCGCATCGCCTGCAGGATCGTGCTCGCGTCGGCGGTGTCGGACAGCGCCATGACGTAGAGGCCCGGAAAGTCCCGGGCGAGGTCGGACAGCCAGCCCATCGCGGATCCCGGATCCGGGCCCAGTCCGACGATCGCCATTTCCGGGCTGTGCTTCCGCAGGATTTCCATCGCGGACGGCAGCGACACCGTCTTCCATCGCACGTCGATGCTGCCGATCTGCCGGCAGAGGTTGTCGATCTGGCGGACCGCCTCCTGGTCCGACTCGACGACGAGGCAACTGATCTTGTCCATCACCACGCTATTGTACCAGCCTTGTCATTTTTACGGACGGCTGAATTGACGGGGCCGCGCCGCTCGCCGTCCCGACGGCGCTGTCCGGGATGAAATATCCGTCGACGTACGAGCACGTGTCGCATACCCGTCGACGGTAGGTATGTCTCCAATCCCAAACCCAACGGCAATTACAATTCTCAGACCACGCCCGCCCAATCCAGAAACCCGCGAATCCCCATACCGGGATCTTCAAATCGTTCTGGGACGCGCCGGCGACGACCTTGGGGTTGTAGAGAACCACGCGCATGACGCGGGGCGAGTTGATCCAGTTGGGCCCGTGGTAGTTGCCGCTGCCGGGCAGGTTGGGATAATCGACGGCGTCGTAGTTGAACGTCGCGAGGGGGTCGCCGGGGTTGATCAGGTGGTTTAGTCCAATAATCGTCGTGGAGGGAGACGGGGAACGTTTCACCCAGATCCGGTCGCCGAGGCTTGCAACGAACGGAGCGCCCCCGGAGCATGTCTGCGTGCAAGAGGCCTCGATCCAGCTCTGATAGCTGGTGCTGCCGACTCCTCCGGTTCCGCACATGTCGAGCGCGAAGAGGCGTCCGGAGTTGTCCCGAACATCGTGGTAGCTGCCGATGGACGAATCGACAACCCGAAGGCCATTTACGAAAGTCCCTTGGGTCGGCGCCGTCGGGTCGCCGTCGCCGGAATTCCACACTCCGTTGTGGTCGGCATCGAAATACGGCAACGGCACGGCAAGCGGCTTCAGGCATTGCACGTTCTGATCTACGCGCACGGCCTCCGCGGTCGCGGTCGCCGACACCGTGACGCTCGGCACGCCGATCATCCCCGCAAAAAACAGCTTCACGGAGCGATGAACGGTCACTCGGATATGGTTGACCGATGGAAACGTGGGCGGGTCGACCTCCCCCGCCGAAAGCGGCGTCGCGCCGACGGGATCGCTCATGGCGGCCTCCTGCGCGCGCGCAACGGCTTTGGTCCGCATCGCCCCCGGCGGAGCCGGCCCGGACGACCAGTCGCCGTCGTTGAAGACGTACGCGCCCCCCAACGCGCCGGCGTCGGCGCTGCGCTGCAGTTCGGTCTTCACGCTATAGAGGTACCCGACGTCGATTCCCAGCGCCGCAAACCCGAGCAGGACGAGCAGGGCGAGGACGAACAGGACGAGCACCTGCCCTCGTTTGCCGGTTCGCATCGTCGTTTTCGCGTCCTCCGTCCGGCCCGCCGCCCTCTCATGGCACCAGGTTCGGACTGGTCTCCTTGGGCCGCATCAGCTCGGTCGGAAGGGCCGGGATCTCCTCCTTGTTCAGGGGCCGGACGATCTTCGGCGTGACCATCACCATCAGCTCGGTCTCCTCGTTGCTGTATCGGGCGTTCCGGAAGATCGTCCCGAGAATCGGAATATCGCCCAGGACCGGGATCTTGGTGATCTTCCGGGTGATCTTCGTCTGGAGCAGGCCTGCGAGGACGAACGTCTGTCCGTCGCCCAGCTGCAGCCCCGATTCGGCTTTCCTCGTTGTGAGCCCTGGGAGCTGGAACCCGGAGATCGCGACGCCGTTTCCGAAATCGAGCTCACTCACTTCCTGCGACACCTTGATATAGATGTCCCCGTTTTTCACGATCTTGGGGACCGGGCAGGCGGAGTTCACGTCCACCCATTCCGTCAGGCCGCCGACCATCTCCACGGAGCGCGCGAAGAGTTCCGGCTCCTTTCCGAAGAACTGGATAGCCGCGTTTTCTTCCTTTGC
>CAYWOT010000275.1:0-3244 GCA_964459975.1 uncultured bacterium | reverse complement strand
TCCGGCACGCCTCCATCGCATGTTCGGCGTGCTGTTCCAGGGGGGCGCGTTGATCAGCGGCCGGAGCTTGAGCGACAACGTGGCCATGGTGATCGAGGAATACAGCGATCTGCCTCCGGACATCGTCGCCGAGATGGTGCGTCTCAAGCTGGAAATGGTCGGCCTGGGCGGCAGCGGCGGAAAGGGACCCGCGGATTTGAGCGGCGGCATGCAGAAACGCGCGGGGCTCGCGCGCGCGATCGCCCTGGATCCGCCGATCCTGTTCTGCGACGAGCCGACCTCGGGGCTGGATCCGGCTACCGCCACCGAGATCGACCGGCTCCTGCTCGAGCTCCGGAAGCTGCTGGGGATCACCATGGTGATCATCACCCACGAGCTGGCCAGCATCCGGAACTTCGCGGACCGCTGCCTCATGCTCGACCGCGACGCGGGAGGGGTCATCGCGATGGGCACCCCGGCCGAGCTGGAGCAGGAAAACGACGATCCCCGGGTGCAGTCCTTCTTCCGGAGGCGTATAGACCGCAAGCAGGAGGGGCTTGTCCGGTGAAGCGAAGAATCAGTCCGTTCCGGTTGGGCCTGTTCGTCGTGGTGGGCGTGCTCATCGTCCTGGGGGGCATGCTCTGGGTCGGTTCCGTGAGACTCTTCCAGAACACCGAAACCTACGCCACGGTGTTTGATTTTTCGATCCAGGGCCTGCAGGAGGGTGCTCCCGTGAAATACCTGGGGGTGGGCGTCGGACAGGTCTCCTCGATCTCCGTCGGGCGCGACGACCGTTTCGTCGTCGTGGTCTTCGACGTCGACAAGGGGTTCCGCATCACCGACCACACGGTGGCCGTGCTGGCTTCGGCCGGCATCGCGGGACAGACCTTTCTCTCGCTGGAGCGCCGGCCCGGCGAGCAGGTGGCCAAGCCCTCCCTGCCGTTCTCGGTCCGGTATCCTCTGATTCCCGCCCGGGCCGGCGGGGTGGCAGGCCTGGAGCAGCAGGCGAAGCGGATCATGCAGCAGATCGACCAGGCGGACATCCCCGGCCTGGTTCGCGAGTGGCGCCAGGCCGCCCGGCAGGTCGGCGGGGCCGTGGAAGCCGGCGACATCCGCCGGACGCTGGACAACATCCGGTCCGCCGCAGCCGACCTGCAGACCATCCTCCACGGCCTGCGGGGGCCGGCTGAGCCCCCGCAATGGCGGCGCGTTTTCGGGGACATCTCGGCCACCGCCGACGCGCTGCGGAAGAGCACCGAGGACCTGTCGCGGCAGATGAACGCCCTGCCGCCGGGCGCCCTGGCGAGCCTGGACAACCAGGTGAAGGGGATGGTGGCCGTCGGAGAAAAGACCATCGGTTCGCTGAACCGCCAGACGAACGAGGTCGTGGGCACGCTTCAGCAGAGCGTGCTCGAGGTGAACCGGCTCCTCGCGGAGATGCAACGACTGGTCCGCTCGCTGCGGCAGAGCCCCGGCCGGATCCTCGAACAGCGCCGCAGCACGGAACCCTTCCGGAGGTAGGCCATGAAACGGCTCGCCCTTCCCCTGGCTGTCCTGTTCCTGGCCGGCTGCTCGTCCCTCCTGACGACGGAGGCGCCGGCCCCCGTCTATTATGAGCCGCAGTACGACGTCTCCCCCGTCTCCTGCCCGGCGTCCTTCCGCGGCGTCCTGCGGGTGTGGGATTTCTCCGCAGCCAGCCCCTTCGGCCGTCCGGAAATGGTGGTGCTCAAAGCCGGCGGAGAGGTGCAATACTCCGGGACCTACCAGTGGGTGTCTTCCCCCGGCGTTCTGGTGGCGGAGGACCTGACCCGGGACTTGAGCGCCGGGGGACTCTTCCCGCTGGTGGTGACCGGCGACAGTCCGCTTTCGGCGTCGCTTTCGCTGAGCGGCCGGGTGGACCGGTTCGCCTGGGAGAGGAAGGGGGATGCGTCGCGTGCGGTGCTCAAGGTCGAAACGAGCCTGGTCGAGAGCGGCAGCGGAAAGCACGTTCTCTTCCACCACATCTACGACATGAGCAGTCCGCCGTTTCAGGGAAGCGACGCGGCGCTGTTCGCCCGGGCCATGGGAGAGCTCATGGGGCGGTTTTCGGAGCGCTTCCGAAAGGATCTGTGCGCCGCGGCGGTCCGCGGCCCGTCTTGATCCGCGGCCCCCGGTTTCGTACACTGCATACACGCCGCACGTTGTGGGCAAAGGGGCGCTCGGTTCGACCGAACCCGCCGAACGGGCGTGGCCCGGGAACGCCCGCCGGACCGTAACGCACGATGAAAGAAGCGATTTTCGGGAGCAAGGAGGGCGGCCCATGAACTATCCCGTCTGGTACGTTCCCGCGGTCGGGGGCGGTCTTCTCATCGCGATCATCGCGATCCTGCACGTGTTCGTCTCGCACTTCGCTGTGGGGGGAGGCCTCTACCTGGTCCTCACGGAGCGAAAGGGGCTGAAGGAGAAGAGCCGGGCGATCCTCGATTTCACGAAAAGCCACGCCAAGTTCTTTCTCCTGGTGACCGTCGTGTTCGGAGCGCTTTCGGGCGTGGGGATCTGGTTCATCATCTCCCTGGTCCAGCCGGCGGGCACCTCCCTGCTCATCCACACGTTCGTTTTCGCCTGGGCGACCGAATGGGTCTTCTTCGTCGTGGAGATCGCCGCGATTCTCATCTATTTCTACACGTTCGACCGGATGGATCCCCGGACTCACCAGGCGATCGGCTGGATCTACTTCGGCGCGGCCTGGCTCAGCCTCTTCATCATCAACGCGATCATCGATTTCATGCTGACTCCCGGGGCGTGGACCGCCAACGGGAACCTCTGGTCGGGCTTCTTCAATCCGGCGTCCTGGCCCTCGTTGTTCTTCCGCACCTGCATCGCCATCCTGCTGGCCGGCGTGTACGCGTTCGTGACGACGGCGTTTCTCAAGGACGAGCCTCTCCGCGCGACCATGACGCGGTACTCCGGGAAATGGTGCCTCGCCGCCTTCGTGCCGGCGGCACTGTTCGCCTGGTGGTACTTCTCGGTCCTGCCGCCGCCGGTGGACCGGTTGTTCGAAGGGCTTTCTCCCACGATCCAGCGGACGCTCCACTACGGTCTTCTCGCCGTGTCCGCGCTCGTCGTCCTGTCGCTGCTGCTCACGATCGCAAGGCCCAGGCTCCTCAGCAAACCGCTGGCGTTCCTCGTTCTCGGGTGCGCCCTCGTGTCCATGGGCTCCTTCGAATGGACCCGGGAAGCGGCGCGCCGACCCTACGTCATCCACGACGTGATGTACTCGACCGGG
>CAYWOT010000274.1:0-3282 GCA_964459975.1 uncultured bacterium | reverse complement strand
ACCTGTCCCGCCCGCTGGCGGAGCTGATGGTCGCGGGGGCGCCCAAGGGCCAGCGCAGCGAGACCTGCTTTAGGGCCGTGAGCTGGATGGCCAAGAATGGCCTGTCTGACGACCAGATCAAGGCATTGTTCATGCAGTTCGAGGACGGCTTGGGCCAGCAGGGCTTCGCGCCAGAGAGCCACGAGGCCCTTCGTGTCCAGATACTGCGGATGGATCGTCCACAGGCGCACGGTGTGCGGTGTCTCCGCTCGTGTTGCACGGCCCGTTCGGCGTGCGTTCCGGGGAACGCCGCGCGAACCGGCGGCGTCAGCCGGTCGTTGCGCTCCCGCTTTGCGGAAACCGGTTGCGGGAGGTCAGCTGTCCCGCGTTCCCGATTGCGGCGTCGATGCTCAAGGCCCCGGATCCCTTCGCTGCGATATACAGGAAGACGAAGCAGTAGAGGACGGCGGGCTCTCCCTTATTGAGCATCGGCCAGAATCCCTTGGCGGCGTGCACCAGGAAATAGGCGACCGTCATCTCTCCGCTTGCCAGGAAGGCGGCATACCCCGCCCGGAGTCCGATCGCCACGAGAGCGCCTCCGACGAGCTCGAACATTCCCGCAGAGACCAGCAAGGGACTCGTTGCCCGGCTTGCCGCTCCGAGTACGCCGAACAGTTTTTTAGCGCCGTGGCACGCAAAGAGCACGCCGACCATCATGCGCATGACTGCGTAAAGAAGATCGGAATATCCGCCCAGCCAACGGTCCATAGACCCTCTTTTCCCTTGAGGTTCTGGTCGAGTCACCCGGCGTGCGGCTTCCGTAGGATAAGGAGAGGACGCCGTGCAGCGATCACGGCCTCCCGATCTTTCTCCGGGACCGTTCCGAATAGCCTATCATGGTTCGCGGTGACGGTTCAGGTCCCGCGCGATCGCCGCCCGCCTCTTGGGGCCGCCCTACCTTTCCTCTACCGTCACGATCTCTGCGGATCGGTAGATATCTGCGGGCGAAATCATCCACTCCTCCAGGGGAATCCGGGATCCGTACCGTTCGGTAAGCGCCCGCGCCACCACCGGGTCGGCGAGATGGAAATCCTTCAACTTCCGGAGAGTTCCGAGCCGCACGCCCAGGGCCCGGTAGTACACCTTCCACACGAGCTCGGAGCAGTAAATCCGGTCGTCCGACCATCCGAACGCGGCGTCGTACGGTTTTCCTTCGAACCGGCGGGCCTGCGCCCGGATCCTGCGGATCGCCTCCCGGCCGAGCGCCGTATCCGCGTTCCGGAGCCGCTTGACGACGAAATGTCCTCCACGGCCCTGCGCGATCCATTCACGCAATGGGGTGAACCGGACGGTGGGGCCCGCTTCGAACACGTAGGGTGTTCCGCCGCGGAGCAGGACGAGCCCCACGTGGCTGTACGCGGAGCCGGTGGCACGCTCGATGGCCGGGCCTGCGGGGACCGCGAAGTCTGGAAGATGAGATCGCCGTTCCGGACGGGAGGCTCCGGAGCGGCGCTCCGGGACGGGGCTGCAAGGGCGAGGAACAGGAGGAATACGAGGCCGATCCGTTTCATCGGTTTTCCTTCCGCGCGGTGCGGGCGATGCGAAAGGCCCCAAGGCGCGGCGCCGCAATCTCCTCGGGACCGGGGTCCGCGGCGGCCCGCAGCGATCTTCCCGAATAGGATGCTCGTGAGGCGACGGGGTTATCGGGTCACCGCAATCATGGTCGCCAGCATGGTCGCCACAACCTTTTCCCTTCCGTTTTCCCGCGCGACGACCTCGCCCGAGCAGACCGTGATGGTCTTGCCGGATCGCACCACCTTCCCGATTGCAGCGAACCGTTCACCCTTGGCCGGGGACAGGAAATTCACCTTATATTCGACGGTCAGCACTTCCGAGGCCGGAGGCATCAGGGTGTAGGCGGCGTAGCCGCACGCGCTGTCGACCACGGTGGTCGCCACGCCGGCGTGGACGTATCCATGCTGCTGCGTCAGCGACGGATCGTACGCGAATTCGATTACCGCTTCTCCGGGCGCGATTTTGGTCAACGCGGCGCCGATCGTCTTCATGGCTCCCTGCCTGTCGAAACTGGACCGGATGCGCGCCTCGTAGTTCGGATCCATGGGCGTGAATTCATTCATGATGAGGTTCTCCCGTGTGGTCGTGTTCTCCGGCTTGCCCGGAACCTCTCGATCGGGGAAGGAGACCATTCGCGCTTCGCACTCCGTTTCCGGTTGTTCACGGTTCGTGCGGGAGGCGTTGGGCGTGTACCGGAGTTTTTTCGGTTCGCACGCCGCGTCATATACCTCGGGGTACGCGGTACCCTTTCGACCGTAATTCCGCTGCAATTTTTGCAGAGATTTCTTGTCCCCATTGAAATCCGATTGCCATGCTCTCTTGCATAATCGCCTCTCGATTTTCCAACAGCTTTTTGCCCAGTGGAGACCTGTAAAAGTCGATCAATCCTTTGACGTCCTCGCGAGTGAAATACTTGGAATATACCGGTATCAACAGCTCTACGGCGTCTGAGCCGTTAAATCCCTTCCTGAATTTGTCCCATACCTCCTCCGGAACCGTTGGCATTAACCGCTTGTAAGCAAACACCATTCGATCCGATATCTTGTCTATCAGCGCGGATGCATGAGTGATCTCCATTAGCTGCCGTAGATCTTCCCTTTCTTCCGAAGGCGCTATCTTGTTTTGCTGGGCGAAAGCGGTAGATCCGGCTATCAAGAGCACGACGATCGTGAACGACATCGTCCTTCGCATCTTGCGCTCCTTGGATGAACGGAATTTTGTCAACCTGACGTGCGGGCGAAGGTGCCTGGGCGCACGATCTCGCGCCGGGCGGCCGTCCGCTTCATACGGTTGTTGCCCGGTGCTGAGCTTCCCTCTCACCGGAGTAGCCCTGCGAGCAGAACCGGAGGCGTCATGCTGGGGCCTTTTCCGGCGACCGTCCGCCGTTTGCTCGCAAAGGCCGCCTTGCCTTTGCGGGGTTCCTTTTTGTTTCGTCGGGGTGTCCCGACCACGCTTGCCCACGGACGATCGGCAGCGGTTTTCTCCCTTCTTCCCGTTCCGAACGGCTCGGCGTTCGGGTCTGCGGGCCCGTTCAGATCGGGGCATCCGCACGATGATCGGTCTTCCTCGGCGGAAACTGCTTTCGGTACGTCTTCCAGAGGGACGCGATTCCGATATCGTACCCGGAGCACACCGTAACCGTCATGACCTCGCGTTCCAGCAGGGTCGGAGATTGTTCATACACGATCTCGGCCACTTCCGCTGCCGCTTTCGCTTCGTCGAAGTTCT
>CAYWOT010000273.1:0-3285 GCA_964459975.1 uncultured bacterium | reverse complement strand
GGCAGAGTCAGCGCGCTTGAGCGCATCCCGCCGCCGGGCTCGTCGGCCGCTTCGAAAACGACCGGCTCGATCCCCTCCCGCGCGACCGTGATCGCCGCCGCCAGCCCGTTGGGGCCCGAGCCGACGATCATGGCCCCGCCGATACGCACGTCCTGCAGGACGTCCATCGCCCAGGCTCCTTTTTTCGATCGGTCATGGGACGCGCGGCGCGGCGCCGAAGCTTCCCCCGTGCTCCGGCGGACCCGCGAGCGGGCATCCGCCATTCGGCCGCCGCGCGGCCGGCCCTCCGGGCACTGCCGGCCCGCTCGGCAAAAAACAGGGCGGTTTCCCGGTTCGAAACCACCGGGGCGCCCGCCATTATCCAAAGAACCGCGGAAGGTAGGACGCCGCACCGGCGGGCACCGTCTCCGGCAAGCGATATAAAACGCGCGGAGAACAGTTGAACATATGCCATCCAAGAGCCGGACTTCGCTAAGGAAATGGATCCGCAATCGGGAGAACTGGACGACGATCCTGATTCCGATCCTGATCGTTGCCATCCTCGTTGTCGCCGGACGGCTGATCGATCTGCACAGCTACCTGGAGATCGTGCAGGCGCTGGTCTGGACGTTCGGGCCGTGGGCGCCGGTGGCATTCGGGGCGATCTACGTGGGCGCCATGCTCCTGTTCCTGCCCGGGACGCCGTTTACCGTCGCCGCCGCCCTGGCGTTCGGCTCGCTCTGGGGGTACGTCACGATGCTGGCGGCCACCACGGCCGCCGCTGCGGCCGGGTTCTTCGTCGCCCGCTACGTGGCCAAGGAAACGGTCGAGAAACGTCTCTCGGAGCTGGAAGGGTTCGAAAAAATCAAGGGCTGGGTGGAGAAGAACCACTGGCTCGCGATCACCGTCGTCCGCACGATGCCGATCTTTCCGTTCGCCGTGAACAATTACGCCCTGGGCCTGACCGACATCCCGTTCCGGACCTACCTCATCGCCTCCGAACTCGTGTTCATCCCGATGACCGGGGTTCTGGTCTTCGGCGCCGAAGCCATCTACGACGTGACGGTGCGGGGTCGGTTCTCGTGGGCGCTCGTCGGGGCCAGCGCCGGAACCGGCCTGGTCGTACTGGTGCTGGCGCTGGTGGGCAGGAGGGTGTTTTCCCCGAAACACTGAAAAAAAAATCCGCCGACGGCGCGGCGGGCCGGTCCGGACCCGGCGCACCCCTACCCGAGAACCGTCTTCAGGACGTGGACGCAGTAGGTGACGTTTTTTTCGTTCGAGGAGTACCCCATCAGGCCGATCCGCCAGATCTTGCCGGTCAGGGGCCCGAGCCCCGCGCCGATCTCGAGCCCGAACTCCTCCAACATGCGTTTGCGCACCGCCGCGTCGTCGGTTCCGGCGGGGATCGTCACGGCGTTCAAGTGCGGGATCCTCTCCTCCTGCGGCACGCAAAAATCGATCCCCAGCGCCTCGAGACCCTCCCGCAGCATGCGGTGGTTCCGGGCGTGGCGCTCCCAGGCGTTCGACAGCCCCTCTTCGTGCAGGATGACGAGCGCTTCGTGCATCCCGTAGAGCGCGTTGACCGGCGCCGTGTGGTGGTAGACGCGCCGGGCCCCGCTCCAGTACCGGGTAACCAGGTTCAAGTCCAGGAACCAGCTCTGCACCTTCTTCCTGCGGTTCCGGACGATCTCCATCGCGCGCTCGTTGAAACTGACCGGTGAGAGGCCCGGGGTGCACGACAGGCATTTCTGGCTCCCGGAATAGACGACGTCGACCTGCCACCCGTCGACGTCGAGCGGCGCTCCCCCCAGCGACGTCACGGCGTCGACGATCGCCAGGCACCCGTGCGCATGCGCGACTTGAACGAGATTCCGCACGTCGGAGAGCGCGCCCGTCGAGGTCTCCGCGTGCACGAACGCCAGGAATCGCGCGTCGGGATTTTCTTTCAGGGCGTCGTCGACCCGCGCGGGGTCGACCGCGCGCCCCCACTCCCCTTCCACCACGACCGCCGTGCCGCCGCAGCGCTCGACGTTCTCCAGCATCCGTCCGCCGAAGACGCCGTTGCGGCACACGACGACCTTGTCGCCCGGCTCCAGGAGATTGACGAAGCACGTCTCCATCCCGGCCGATCCCGGCCCCGAGACCACCATCGTCATCTCGTTTTTCGTCCGGAAGGTCTGCTGGAGGAGCGTTTTCAACTCGTCCATCATGCCGATGAAGGCCGGATCCATATGGCCGATCGTCGGGCGGGCCATCGCCTGCAGGACCCGCGGATGGACGTCGGAGGGACCCGGACCCAGCAGGGTCCTCGTGGGCGGGACAAACGGGCGGATCGTCACGGTGCGCCTCCCTCTTTCACGTTGTGCTCGCGTCCGAGTCTTCTTCCGATACCGGATCATATCCGATCGCGGGCCCACGCGCCAACGCCCCCAAGGCTTCCCGGCCTGCGGCGCCCGGAACCGATCCCCGGGAATCCGCAGCGCGCCGCGCGGTAAGATACCCGTGGAGTTCGATCGGCCCGAACCGCGTTAAAGAAAAAAACGGCAGGGAGGCCCTCTTTGGAAGACGGCGGGCGACATGGCGCAGCGAAGTCGGCGGAGATCCTCCGGGCGATCGCCTCCGATCTCTACTCCTTCCTGGCCGGGACCTTTCCGGTATGCTGCGGAAGCGACGAGTTCTTCTACTTCCCCCAGGTCGTCGCGGCCGGGGACGACCGGAGCAGCTGGGACGATTTCCGCCCCGGGAGAATCGGCGAGGTGACGAAGCGGCTCTCGTCCTTCGCGGAAGAGCTTGCACCGCTGTGCCGGGGGACGGAAGACCGGGAGATCCGAACCGATGCGGAGAGCCTGAGCCGCATGGCGAATACGCTGCGGGAGCAACTTGCCTTCGTCCGGTTCCACGAAACGCAGCCGACCTTTCACCTCACGATCCTCTCCACGGCGCTGGCGGCCTCCCTGGCGGATCCCGATCCGCGCGTCTGGACCATGCGGACGGAGACCGCGCCGGCGTTCCTTTCCCGGGCCGAGGAAGCGCTCACCGGCATGCCGCGGCGGTTCCGCGACCGCGGGCTGGCGATGACCGCGGACGTCGCGGCGTGGCTGCGCTCCCTCGAGGCGGACGCAAGCGAGCTCGCTCCCCTCTTTGCGGCGCTGGACCGTTTCGAGGAGTTCCTGCGCGGGGCCGTCACGGCCGACCGGTATCTCCTGCCCTCCGAAATCGCGGAGAGGATCGTCCGGGAGCACATCGGGTGCGGCGCCGAAATACGAGAGGTCCGCGACGCCATCGAACGGGAGATCCGCGAGACCG
>CAYWOT010000272.1:1916-3290 GCA_964459975.1 uncultured bacterium | reverse complement strand
CAGGTTCGGCCATGGCCCCTCGTCGGTTGCTGGCGGGTGAGGGGAACGTACACGACGTGTTTGCTATCTCAAGATTTGGCGGCTGCGTTGGATGGTCTCGAGCTCCTCGAGAACCACACCCGTCCCCTTGACGACGCAGGTGAGCGGATCGTCGGCAACGTAGCATTTTACGCCGGTTTCGCGGGTGAGAAGGTAATCGAGATTCCGCAGAAGCGCCCCTCCGCCCGCCAAGACGATGCCCCGCTCGTAGATGTCCCCGGCGAGTTCCGGAGGAGTCTCTTCGAACACGCCCTTGACCGCGTCCACGATCACGCGGACGGTCTCCGAGAGCGCCTCCCGCACCTCGTCGGACTGGAGGATCAGCGCCTTGGGGACGCCGGTCACCATGTCCAGCCCCTTCACCTCGACGGTCTCGTCGTGCCCGGGAAACGCGTTCCCGACGGTCACCTTGATGTACTCGGCCGTGGGGTCGCCGATGAGAAGGTTGTATTTCCGCTTGACGTACTGGAGGATCGCCTCGTCCATCTTGTCGCCGGCAACGCGCACCGAGTAGCTTTTGACGATCCCTCCGAGCGAGATCACGGCCACCTCGGTGGTCCCGCCGCCGATGTCCACGATCATGTTGCCCGAGGGTTCGGTGATCGGAAGTCCGGCGCCGATCGCCGCAGCGAGCGGCTCCTCGATCAGGTAGACTTCGCGGGCCCCGGCGCTCTGCGCCGATTCCCGCACGGCCCGACGCTCGACCTCGGTGCAGCCGTACGGCACGCAGATGATGATCCGGGGCCGGACGAGCGTCCGGCGCTTGTGGGCCTTGCGGATGAAGTACCGCAGCATCGCTTCCGTCACTTCGAAGTCCGCGATGACGCCGTCCTTGATGGGGCGGATCGCGACGATGTTTCCGGGCGTCCGGCCGATCATCCGCTTGGCCTCGATCCCCACGGCGAGAACCTTCTTGGCCCCCCGCGTATCCCGGTGCACGGCGACGGCCGACGGCTCGGAGCAGATGATTCCTTCCCCCTTGACGTACACGAGCGTCGTCGCGGTCCCGAGGTCGATCGCGAGGTCGTTTGAGAACAGACCGAGGAGCCTGTTGATCACCATCGATTCCCTCCGGCGACCCCTTTTCCTCCCGGGGAAAAAACGGGCCGACGCCGTATCTTAGCAAGGCGTCCGGGGCAATGCAAATCACGGAACCGGGACGGAAACGGTCGATACGGAGTTTTCCGATCTGCGGGGAATTGGTATAAAATAATAGATTACTGGATGGATTCGTCTCGACGGGAGAAATCATCGCCATGCTCAACGTTTTGCGCCGGAACGCCGGTTCCTGGGCCATCAAGATCATCCTCAGCTTCCTCGCCCTCACGTTCATCT
>CAYWOT010000272.1:1673-1906 GCA_964459975.1 uncultured bacterium | reverse complement strand
CGCAAGGACAGCGCGACGTCGCCGCCACCGTTGCGGGACAGACCATCTCCGTCACGGAGCTCGGCGACGCCACCCGGCGCCTGGAGGAGACCTACCGCAAAGTGTACGGGACGGCGTTCACGCCCGAGCTGGAAAAGACGCTCAACCTCCGCAAGCAGGCGCTGGACGAGCTCGTGCGCCGCAAGCTGCTCCTGGCGGAGGCGGACACGCTCGGGCTCACCGCCACGGACGGC
>CAYWOT010000272.1:0-1663 GCA_964459975.1 uncultured bacterium | reverse complement strand
CGAGGTCCGGCGGGAGATCGCGGCGACGCCCGCGTTCCAGGTCCAGGGGAGGTTCCGCGAAGACCGGTACCGCGACATCCTCGCCTACAACCGGATCACGCCGGCGGAATACGAGGCCTCCAAACGGGAGGAAATCGCGATCCGGAAGGTGGAGGGCCTGTTCACCGCATCGGCGCGGGTCACCGAGAGCGAGGCGCGCAACCTCTTCGACCTGACCTTTCGCAAGGTGCGCTTCCTCGTCGTCTCCGCCGACTCCGCGAAGATCCGGGGAATCGCCCCTCCCACCACCGCGGAGATCGCCGAGGAATACGGCCGCTCGAAGGAGGAGTACCGCGTCCCCGCGCGGGTGAAGCTGTCGGTGGCCCGTTTCACCCCGGAGGCGTTCGCGCGCCGGGTTCAGCCGTCCGATCAGGACATCCGCTCCTTCTACGAGGAGCACCCGGAATCGTTCCAAGGTCAGGAATCCCGGCTGGTGTTCCCTCTTAGCATTCCGTACAAACCGGGGACGAAGGAGCAGGTTCGCAAACGGGCCGAGGCGATCGCCCAGAAGGCGCGAAGCGGGAAGAACGCCTTCGATGAACTCGCCCGGAAGCTCTCCCGGAGCAAGGCGGGCGCGACCTGGGTGACCCGGAAGGAGATGCGGCCCGAACTCGCCGGGCCGGTCTTCTCCGCCGCGGTCGACTCGGTCGTCGGCCCCGTCGACACGGGACACGGGTTCGCCGTCGTCCGCGTCAACCAGATCCGGTTCCCGGAGCGTCTTCCGCTTTCGAAGGTGCGCTCCCGCGTCGTCGCGCTGGTCAAACACGAGAAGGGAAAGGACGAGGCGGTCGTTCGCGTCTACGAGGCGCAGGCGAAGGCGGCGACCTCCGGCGACCTCGCCGCCGCATGCGCCCCCTACGGGATCACCCCCGTGGAGACCGGTTGGACGACCGACGGCAAGAACGTCGATCTCCCCTCCGCCGTCGTGCAGGCGGCGCTTACGCTCCCGTCGGGGGCGGTCGGGCCCGTCAAGACCGTCGGCGAGACGCACTACCTGTTCCGGGTCGCCGCCAAGGAAAACTCGCGCATCCCGCCCCTGTCGGCGGTGCGCGGCCGGATCACGGCCGCCGTCGAGAAAACCAAGCGGGAGGCCGCCGCGCGCGCGCGGATCGAGAAGGCGAGGGCGGGGGCCAAGACGGCGTCCGAGCTGGAACGGAACGCGAAGAAGGCAGGCCTCGCGGTCTCGACCACGCCCTTTTTCTCCCCGGTGTCCGACCCCCTCCCGGACGTTCTCGCCGGGGCGGGCGATATCCAGAGGGACCTGCTCGATCTGTCCGCAACATCCCCGATCTCCCCTCGGGTCTTCGCGGCCGGCACGAAGTTTCTGACGGTCGCCTTCGTCGCGGCGAAACCGGTCGATCCCAAACGGTGGGAAGCGCAGAAGGACGCCTTTATCGCGCGGCTCGAGGCGCGGAAGCGGTCCGGCGCCGTCGACGCCTTCCTCGCCGCCAAGCTCAAACAGGCGAAGCTCACGATCAACCCCGACGCCCTCAAGTAGGCGCGGCCAACACGCGGTTCCGCAAAAACGAAAGGGGCCCCTTTGGCGGGGCCCCTTTCCCATGCATCGTCCGCCCGGGAAGCACGCAGCCCTTCGCACGCGGCCCCGGCCGCGTTCTACCCGCGG
>CAYWOT010000271.1:319-3298 GCA_964459975.1 uncultured bacterium | reverse complement strand
GTCGGCGTGGCTCAAAAAAATCTCCCGCCTCCAGGAGATCGCGTTCCGTGCGGAGCGGCGGGGCCTGCCCTCGTTCGTCCTCCTCTCGCTTGCGCCGCGGGCGGCCGAGGGCGTCCAGGCGCTGGCGAATGCCCGGGGGGCCAAGAAATTCTTCGCCTCCCTGATCGCGGAATGGAAGATCTCGCGGCCCGAGGTGACGCACGTCGCCGCGGAAATTCTCCCCGACCGGGACGAGGACGCCGAGGACGCGGTGCAGATCCTGCTCAGATGGAAGCGGGGCGGTCTGCCGATGGAGTGCACGATCGACCGGCGTCGGCTCGGCATGGCGGACCTTCGCGAGTCCGCGGCGCTTTACGCGCAGATCCAGGAAACGTTGCCGCCGCCGTACCGCCTTGACGAGGACGGGGCCTTTCCCGAGGCCGACGGCCCCCTTTGCCTGCTCGAGCAGGTCCTCGAAGCGGGGAAAAAGGGCCAGACGATCCAGCGGTACAAGGGGCTGGGCGAGATGAACCCCGACCAGCTCTGGGAAACCGCGATGAACCCCGAGACGCGCGACCTGCTCCGGGTCGAGATCGGCGACGGGACCGACGCCGACGAGATCTTCACGCAGCTCATGGGCGACCAGGTGGAGCCCCGCCGCGAGTTCATCGAGAAAAACGCCTTAAACGTCTCCACGCTCGATATCTAAGTGGACCCGGCCGGATTTCATCGGCCCGGATTCTCTTCGGCGCCCAGGACCTGCCTTCGAATTTCGTCGCGCAGGCTCTCCAACAGTTCGGACGAACTCACGCCTCGTCGGCGGGTCTCCACCCGCATCCAGTGCAACAGCGCGAGCCGCTGAGCGACCGGCATGCCCTCCGTGCCGAGCGCCAGCGTGGAGCCGCATGGACAATTGGCCAATGCCTGGGTCCCGATGGGCGCGGTGGTGTCCCAGTCGCCCAGTTCCGCGTCGCACGACATCGCGGGCCCGAGACGCCGGGTAGTTCGGATGTATTCGCGGAGCGTGGCGAAGCGCCGCCCGCAGCTGGGGCAGGTTTTCGGGAACAGGCTCTCGAAGTGCTTCCGGACGGTCTCGAGTACTTCGGCGTCGGTCATGACCGGTACGCTCGCAGCAGGATGTGTCAGACCGAAGCGCGGACAGGCGGGAAATTTCCGAGAATGGTCGTCCGCGTCGGCCTGTGGGAGGACGCCCCTGCTCATGTAAATGGTCGGCAGTCCGACGGGAAATCTTAACTTCCCGCCATTTAAGCGAACCGGTGCACGCGTCGAATGGCCGCCGGGTCGCATCGAACACCCGTCCAATCCGTTTCATCGGCGCGAACGACGCCCGCAGCGAGGGGCAAGCGGGGAGGGGAGATGGAAACGCAGCGCTTCCTGGACGACTTCCGGGCCGGAGATACGTTTTCCACCGATGGGATCACGCTGACGGAGAGCGAGATCATCCGCTTCGCCATGCAGTTCGATCCGCAGCCGTTTCACATCGACGTGACGGCGGCGGAGAAGTCCCCCTACCGCGGGCTGATCGCGAGCGGATTCCATACGCTGTCCCTGTGCTTCCGGATGTTCATCCAAAAAGGGGTGATCGGCGCGTCCAGCATCGGTTCTCCCGGGATCGACGAGGTGCGTTGGCTCCTGCCCGTCCGGCCGGGAGACACGCTGCACACGGAGGCGGAGGTCCTGGAGGTCAGGCCGTCGTCCTCCAAGCCGGATCGCGGGATCCTGCGGGTGCGCTACCGGGGAGTCAACCAGCGGGGGGAAACGGTGCTCTCGTTCATCGCCAACGGTCTTCTCCTGCGCCGGCCGGGCTAGCAGAGAGTCGGTTCGCGCGGGAGCGGACGCGCAGGAACGGGGTCCGACCGGCCTGCGCGATTCCCGTTCCGCCTGGCGGCCCATGGGAGGAAGGAGGAGCGACTCATGACGCAAGCGACACCCGCAGTACCGGCGTACGGCCCGCCGATCGACCTTGCCTCGGCGAAGAAGGTCCTCGCCGCGGCGGAAGCGGAAGCCCTTCGCAACGGCTGGGCGATGGTCCTCTGCATCGTCGACAGCACCGGCCACGTCGTCCTCCTGGAAAAACTCGACCAGGCGCAGTACGGCAGCCTCGAGATCGCGCAGGCCAAGGCGCGGACGGCGCTCTACTTCAAGCGGGCGACGAAGGTCTTCGAGGACAGGCTCGCCTCCGGGGCACTCGGCCTCCGATTTCTGTCGGTGCCGGACGTCTGCGCGTTGGAAGGGGGAATCCCGCTCTATCGGGACGGGCGGATCGTCGGCGCCATCGGCATTTCGGGCGCCAAGTCCACCGAGGACGCGCAGGTCGCCGAAGCCGGCGCCCGCGCCCTGGCGTAGGCCGCAAGCCGGCGCAGCCTATTTCAGGACGCTGCCCGCTTCCCGCGCGTCCGGCTTCGGGCTTCCGAAAGGTCGATCCGAAGCGCACGTCCCGGCTCCGGCCACCGGAGACGCCCGGCCAATCCCGCGACGGCAAACGCGCGGGAGATCTCCGTGCGTCCTTCCGAGAAGTGCACCCATCCCTCAAAATGGACCGGAACGATCACGGCAGGTGCGAGGGCGTGCGCGGCCTCGCACCCCCTCTTTGGCTGTCATGGTGAGGTGGAAGGAGCCGACCTCGGGGACGCGGGCGGCGCCGAGGTGCAGGATCGCGACGCGGACGGCAAACCGCCGCGCGACCTCGGCGACCCCTTCGTACCAGACCGTATCGCCGGAGATGTAGGCCACCTGCTCCGGGGCATCGGCCGGGAACAGCGCAAAGCCGGTGACGGCGCCGCGCCGAAGTCCCGGGGGCCCATGGCGGGCCGGCGTGGCGACCACCCGTACGACGCGCTGCTGCGGCGTTTCGACATCGGCGTGTTCCCAGACGTCCAAGCCCCGACTGTTGCCGCCCAGGCGCCCGGCTCCTTCCCGCGTGGTCAGCACCATTTTCGCGTCTGGCAGCAGCCTTCGTCCGGCATGGTCGAGATTGTC
>CAYWOT010000271.1:0-309 GCA_964459975.1 uncultured bacterium | reverse complement strand
CCGCTCCCTCATTCCCCTGCGGGTCCGCATCATTGTCGAAATGGTGGTCGTGGCTAAGAAGCACGCAGTCGACGGGCCCCAGGTTTTCCGGCCGCACCGCCGGCCCATGGAGCTTGTGAAGCGTCGCGTTCCGGGAAGGGTATTCGCCGCCGCCCGGGTCGAACGTCGGGTCCGTGAGCAGCCGCAGCCCCCAAATCTCCAGCAGCACCGTCGGACCGCCCATATAGGTGATGGTGGTCTCGTTCGCGTTCATCCCGTTTCTCCTCCTCCCGTTCGAGACCGGGCTCGTGCCGCGGCGTCCGCGGTCAG
>CAYWOT010000270.1:0-3344 GCA_964459975.1 uncultured bacterium | reverse complement strand
CGATGGGCAGGAGCGGCGCCGCCCCGATTCCTCCGCCGATCCCGACGACGGTGCCGAACTCCTCGATGTGGGTCGGAAGCCCGAGCGGTCCGACGACGTCCAGCAGCTCGTCTCCCGGGACCGCCGCGGCAAGCTCCGTCGTGGACTTCCCGACCGCCTGGAAGATGATCGTGACGGTTCCCTCCACCGGATCCGAGTCGACGATCGTCAGGGGGATCCGTTCCCCCTGCTCGCCTTTTCGGATGACGAGGAACTGCCCCGCCTTCCGCTTCCGGGCGATCCGGGGCGCCCGGATCTTCTGGAAGAAGACGTTCTTCGCGATTTCCCTGTTTTCGACTACTGGGAACAACGGAGTGCCTCCGCGCCCGCCGTTCGGCCGCCGCGTGTTTCGAAGGAAGTCGTCACCTTGGCGGGACTTGAGCCGGCTTGAAAAAGAAGGAAATGATACCGTTTTCCCCCGGAGAAATCAATCCGACACCGCCGCCCGGATGTCGCGCCAGAGGAGGTCGATCCCCGTGCGGGTCCGGGCCGAGACGATCACCGGGTCCCCGCCCTTGGCCACGATTCCTGGCCCGAAGAGGCGCGAGGCGAGTCCGGCGGTCGCGCCGGCTTTCACCTTGTCGGCCTTCATGGCGACCCACCGGCAGGGGACGCCGTACGCGGCCAGGTAGTCCGCGAGCATCTCCTCTTCCTCTTCGGGCCCCCGCCGGATGTCTACCAGGAGGTACACCTTCCGCAGGCGTCGGCACGAGGACAGATACCCTTCCACCAGCCGCTTCCACGCCTCCCGTTCCGACCGCGACACTCTCGCAAACCCGTATCCGGGAAGATCGGCGAAGACGAACCGCCCCTCGATTTCGAAGAAGACGATTCCGCGCGTTCTGCCCGGCGTCCGCCCGACCCGCGCGAGCCTGGCGTTCCCCACGAGCGCGTTCAAGAGCGATGATTTCCCGACGTTCGACCGGCCGGCGAACGCCACCTGCGGCCGGGAGATCTTCGGCCACGCGTCGCCGCTCGGGTCAAACAGGAGAAACCGGGGCGGAGCGCCCATCCGTCCCCCGCCCCTACTTCCGGAGAACAGCCCGGACCGCCCTTTCGATCTCGTCCGCCTCGACCCGTCCCGTTTCCGCGAGGACGATCCGTCCCGCCCCATCCATGAGGTACAGCGTAGGCATCCGGGTCACCCGGTAGGCGTCCGCGGTCCGGAACATTCCGCGTTCGTCCACTTCGTCCATGAGAATGGGGAACGAGTATCCGTCCTGCTCGGCGAATCCGGCGACCGTGGCCCGGAGGGCTTTTCCGTCGAGGCAGACCGCCGCCACCGCAAGCGCGTCCGTCGGGAACTCCCCCCGGACCGTCCGCACGATCGACAGCTCGGCGCGGCACGGCTCGCAGAACACGGAAAAGAAGATGAGAAGAAGCGGCGTTCGGTTCCCTACCTCTCCGTAGGCGAACTCCGCTCCCGCCGTGTCCGCCAGGTGGAATGCCGGCGCGGTCGTTCCCGCCGCAAGAAGCGGAGTCGCGCCCTCGACCTCGGCCGGTGCCGCGGGCGGCGCCGTCCCGGCTTCCTGGGACCAGGCCCCTTGCGCCGCGGACAGGACCAGGGCGGCGGCAAGGAGCACCGCGGGAATCCGCAGGCCCATCGACGTCAAGCCCCTAGGCCTCGCCGAGCACCTTATCGTCCACCTTGATCGTCGCCTTCTTTCTCAACTCGTCGATCCGGGCGTTTACCGCCGCCTTGCCCTTCTCCCTCCGAAGCACCGTGCGGATCTGCTCCCGGACGGCCGGCAGGGGGACCGGCCGCCCGTGCCGCACGAACGTCTTGGCGTGCTCCTTGTACGCCGCCTCGACCTCCTCGTCGCTCACCGGGGGTTGCGCCTTGACGATCTTCGATACCATCAGTTCGAGGAGGATCGACCGCTCGGCGTCGGCGCGGGCGTCGCGCATCCACTCCGATCCTTCGAGCCCCTCCTTCTTCGCGTAGGCGGCGAGCGCCCTGCCGGTCACCTCCCGCTTGAGCATGCTCCGCACCACGGACGCGTTGCGCAGGATTCTTCCCGCCTGGCGCCCGGGGCCGGCCATGCGCTCGATCTGCTCCTTCACGAACCCGTAGGTGACGTTGTCGCCCGCCGGCGAGGTCGCGAGAACGGCATTGTCGCCGACGGGTCCGCCCGCGGCGAGCAGCTTGAGGAGCTCGTCGTGGATCGTGAAGGGAAACTGCTCGCTCGCCGCCGCGATCAGCTCCTTCTGTACGACCCGCGCCTTCGCCTCGGTAAGGGAACGCTGAGCGCGTCGCTCCGCCGCGTCCCCGGACAGGGTGTTGTCGGTCGCCTCCTGCTTCTTCGCTTCGGCGCGGACCGCGTCGGGCGACACCGCAACCTTGGAGGCCATGGTCTTCTGGAAGAGGGCCGTAATCAGGATGCGCCGGGCGTTCCGGCGGACGGCGTCGCGAAACGCGTCCGTGTTGTCGAGACCGTCGGCCCGGGCATCCTGCGCGAGAAGCCGCCCCGCGATCAGGCGGTCCAGCGCCTGCCTCTTCCGGTCCGCGGGGACGCCGGCGACGGCCGTTCCGCCTCCCCGCACGCCGAGGAATTCCCGCAGCTCCCGCACCTTGATCGGTTCGCCGTTCACCCGGGCGACCGTTTCCTTCGCCAGGTCCGGTCTCGAGCATCCCGGCGCCGCCCAGGCCGCCGCGGCCAGGACCAGGATCAGGATCGGGAAACCCCGCAAATGGGATCGGTTCACCGTCGTCTCCCCTCGTACTCGTGAATTGTCGCGCACCGCCGACTAGCGGATTAGACCACAATCGCTTCCCCGGATTCAACGACAGCCCCGGCGGGCGGCGGCCGTTTCGAGCGGCGCTCGTTGCGGGCGGAACGTCCTACGACGCCGGCGCCAGGCCCTGGGACGCGCGGCAGCCGCCGAAGCAGCCGCTGTAGGTGGCGCACATCCCGCAATCCGGCGGCGAAGCCCGCAGCGCTTCGGCAATGCGCCGGCGCGCGGACGAGCGCCAGATCCGCTCGAAGGACGTTTCGTGGAGGTTCCCCAGGCGAATCGGAAGGGCGTCGCAGGGGTAAACGTCGCCGTCCCAGTCCACATACGCGGTCCGGCTCCCCCCGTGGCAGCCCGAGAACGCGACGCACCCCTCGCCGTCGCCGCGGAAGGCGCGGCGAAGGAACCGGCACAACACGGAGTCGTGCACGACGATCCGCTTGCCGGCAAGGACGAGCGAGCGGCGCTCGACCGCCTCGGCCGCCTCCCGGATCTGCTCGGGACGGGGAACGGGCACGTGTCCCTTTGCGGCGAGGGCCCGGACCGCGTTGACGTTGGGGAGGACCAGCTCC
>CAYWOT010000269.1:0-3354 GCA_964459975.1 uncultured bacterium | reverse complement strand
GTCCCGATGATCAGCCCGCCGAAAAAGCCCCAAAGTGCGAGAATCTGCATCGTTGCCCCCTCTCAGGTGCGCAGGCCGGGCACGGACGAAAGCCCCGGATCCATGCACTGGACTAGCCGCGTCGTTGCGGAAACCAAGGATGTGTGTCTCGCGATAGGAGGCGCCGGGGCGTCATCGCCGGAGGTCCCGGGCACAAAGGAAGGAGAAACCGCTGTGTGGAGGACGCAATGCTCCGTCTGCCGCCGCGGGGAAGGCGGGCGGAAAGCGGCCGTCGTCCGGGAAGGGACTTTCACGTTCGTCGCCCCAGTCTGAACGGTTGCCGGCACGGAGCGTTCGCTGCTGTACCTATCTATACGCCGGGTGGCAGGCCGTGTCAAACCCGGATCGCCCCCCGCCGCCGTTTCGTCGGCCGCGTTCGCCGGAAGCGATGCCGTTCGCGCAGATCCCGAACGGGCGGCGCGCGCCGCCCTGTACCCGTCGAAGCCCCTCGTTCCCGACGCTACCCGGGAGTGCCCGCGCCGCCGGCGACCTGCGAGCGGAAGGCGCGGGCCGCCTCCACCATGTTGGTGAGCGCGGCCTCCACCTCGGGCCAGCCACGCGTTTTGAGCCCGCAGTCGGGGTTCACCCAGAGCCGGTCCGGCGGGAACACCCGCGCCGCCCGCTCGAGAAGGGCGAGGATCTCCTCTCGGGTCGGAACGCGCGGCGAATGGATGTCGTAGACGCCCGGGCCGACCTGATTCGGATAGCGGAACCGGGTGAAGTCGTCGAGCAGCTCCATCCTCGAGCGGGAGGCCTCGATGGCCAGCACGTCGGCGTCCATCTCCGCGATCGCCGGAAGGATGTCGCCGAATTCGGAGTAGCACATGTGGGTATGGATCTGCGTCTCGTCCCGGACGCCGCCCGTGGCCAGGCGGAAGGCGTCGACCGCCCAGCGCAGGTACGCGTCCCATTCGGCCCTGCGGAGCGGAAGTCCCTCGCGGATGGCCGGCTCGTCGACCTGGATCATCCCGATGCCCGACGCCTCCAGGTCGGCGACCTCGTCCCGGAGGGCCAGGGCGATCTGCCGGCACGTTTCGCCGCGCGGCTGGTCGTCGCGGACGAACGACCATTGCAGGATCGTCACCGGGCCGGTGATCATTCCCTTCATCGGCCGCCGGGTAAGCGACTGGGCGAACGCGGACCATTCGACCGTCATCCCGGACGGACGGGAGACGTCCCCGAACAGGACGGGCGGCTTCACGCAGCGCGAACCGTAGCTCTGCACCCAGCCGTTCGCCGTGAACGCGAACCCCTCGAGCCGCTCGCCGAAGTACTCCACCATATCGGTGCGCTCGAACTCTCCGTGGACGAGGACGTCGAGGCCGATCTCCTCCTGCCTCTCGACGCACCGCCGGATCTCCGCCTCGAGGAACGACCGGTACTCGTCCTCCGACGCCCGGCCGCTGCGCCAGGCAGCGCGGGCGCCGCGCACCTCGGCCGTCTGGGGAAAGGAGCCGATCGTCGTCGTCGGCAGAAGCGGAAGGCCGAAGCGCGCCCGCTGCCTGGGGGCTCGCTCCGCGAAAGGCGACCCCCGGCGCAGCATCGTCTCGCTCACCGCCTGCGCCCGGTTTCGGACGGCGGCGTTGCGAATCCGGGAGGACGCGCGGCGCGTCGAGAACGCGTCCCGCGCCTCCGCGAAGAGGGGCCCCTGCGGAGCGTCCTCCGAAGCCGCGTCGGCGAGCGCCCGCACCTCGTCGAGCTTCTGCGCCGCGAAGGCGAGCCAGCTCCTGAGCTCGGCGTCCAATTTCTGCTCCGGCGCGAGATCCACCGGGACATGAAGCAGCGGACACGAGGGCGCGACGAGGACGCGCCCGGGCCCCAGCGCGCGGACCGCGCGGCGCACCAACGCGTGCGCGGCCCCCAGATCCGTCCGCCAGATGTTGCGGCCGTCGACGACGCCCAGGGAGAGAACCATTCGCGGCCCGATGCCGGCGAGCACCGAATCCAGGCAGGACGGCGCCCGCACCAGATCGACGTGGAGGGCGTCGCACCCCGCTTCCGCGACGAGGGGAAGGCTGTCGCCCACCTCCCCGAAGAACGTCGCAACGAGGATGCGCGGGCGCTTCGAGCAGGCGGCCAGGCGGCGAAGGGCGCGCCCGCAGCCGCTCCGGGCGGTCTCGTCCAGGTCCAGGACGAGGCACGGTTCGTCGAGCTGGATCCAGGCGACGCCGCGGGCGGCAAGGACGCCGAGGAGCTCCTCATAGACCGGCAGGAGAAGATCGAGAAGCGCCAGGGTCGTCGCGTCCTGCGGCGCGCCGGGCGCGAGCTTGGAAAGGAGAAGGAACGTCACGGGCCCGAGGATCACCGGGCGGGGCTCGACGCCGATCGCCCGGGCCTCGTCGATCTCGGCTACGATCTTCGACGCATCGAGCGCGAACGTCTGCCCGACGGCAAGCTCGGGAACGATGTAATGGTAGTTCGTGTCGAACCATTTCGTCATTCCCAGCGCGGCGACGTCGATCCCGGCGCGCCGGTCCTGAAGCCCCCGCGCCATCGCGAAGTAGCGGGACAGGGGATCGGCGATCTCCCGGTACCGGGACGGGATCGCTCCGACGCATACGGCCATATCGAGAACGTGATCGTACAGGGAGAAGTCGTTGGACGGGACCGGGTCCAGCCCCTTGGACTTCATGGTCTGCCAGTGGCGGGCACGCAGTCCGGCGGCGGCCGCTTCGAGGCCCCTCGCCGGCAGCTTGCCCCCCCAATACCCTTCGAGCGCCTTCTTGAGTTCCCGGGCAACGCCGATGCGCGGATACCCCAGGCATGTCGCAGGCACGGACATGGGCGGCTCCTCCTTCGTCTCGATCTGCCCCTCTAAGATGGTCGGGTTCTGCGTTTCGGCGCACGCGGGAAGAGGCTTACAGGCCCCGGACGGCCGAGAACCGGCGGGGACCGTTCGCCCACGGTCCGGATATCGGGTCCCGTCACGCACGGATAGCATACCGGAATGCGGACGCCTCAGGGGCGAAACGGCCCGCGGGCGGTCAACCGTGCCGGGGAACCCCGCGGACGCGCGGGATCGCACGACGAAGAGCCGGAAGCCCGAATTGGGGAAGGTCCTCGAAATGCGGCGACCTGGTATCGGGCCGTACCGCCGTGTTCCGCAGCCGGACCGAGGAGGACATCGTTCGACAGGCGACGGAGCATTCCCAAAGCCCCCGCAACGTAGCCGGAATTCCGAAGAATCTCCGCAAGAAGATGCTCCGCCTCATTCGCGACGAGAGGAAGGCGGCGTGACGTCGGCCGACTAAGAAACGTACGAACGCTCCGGAGCAGGAAGCGATCTTCTGCTCCGGCCTTTTTTTCTGCGGACCC
>CAYWOT010000268.1:0-3368 GCA_964459975.1 uncultured bacterium | reverse complement strand
CGCGACCGGGGTGGCGTTCACCCGCAACCCGGCCACCGGGGCCCGGGAATTCTACGGGGAATACCTCGTCGACGCGCAGGGCGACGAGGTGGTCGCCGGGGCCCGGACTCCGCGGCGCATCGCGGACCTGAAGAAAGAGATGCCCCGGGCCTTCGAGCAGCTGGTGAAGATCGCCGGCCGCCTCGAGAAGCGCTTCGGGGACGTCCAGGACGTCGAGTTCACCGTGGAGCAGGGGCGGCTTCACATCCTCCAGACGCGGACCGCCAAGCGGACCGCCGCGGCCGCGGTGAAGATCGCCGTGGACATGGTCCGGGAAAAACGGATCGGCAGGGAAGAGGCCTTGATGCGGCTCGATCCGCGGACCGTCGAGCAGCTTCTCCGCCCGGTGATCGATGCGAAAGCCCGGGTCGACGTCGTCGCGAAGGGATTGCCCGCGTCTCCCGGCGCCGCGACCGGCGCTGTGGTCTTTCACGCCGACCGGGCCGTGGAACTGGCGTCCACGGGAAGGGCGGTCATCCTGGTCCGCAAGGAGACCAGCCCCGATGACGTCCACGGCATGGACGCGGCGCACGGGATTCTCACCGCCAGGGGGGGGATGACCTCCCATGCCGCCGTCATCGCGCGTCACCTGGGAAAGCCGTGCATCGTCGGGTGCGAGGCGATCGACGTGGACGAGACCACGAACCGGTTCGTCATCGGGGGACGGGTCGTGCACGCCGGCGATCTGCTCACCCTCAACGGGGGCACGGGCGAAGTCATCCTGGGCGAGGTACCGCTTGTCGCTCCCAAGACGACCGTCCCGTTCGGCACCTTCATGTCGTGGGCCGACTCGGTCCGCAAGCTCGCGGTCCGGGCCGATGCGGACACGCCGAGCGACGCGCGGACGGCGCGGCTGTTCGGCGCCCAGGGCGTCGGGCTCTGCCGCACGGAGCCCATGTTCTTCGCTCCGGACCGCATCCCGATCGTGCAGGCGATGCTCCTCGCCCGGACGGGCGAGGAGCGGGAGAAGGCGCTCGGAGATCTGCTTCCGATGCAGCGGGAGGATTTCCGGGCGCTGTTCCGGGAGATGAACGGATGGCCGGTGACCATTCGCCTTCTCGATCCGCCCCTGAGCGTCTTCCTTCCCCGCCGGGGAGACCTGATGGTCGAGGTCACGAAGCTGGAGTTGATTCACGCCGACCGGTCGATCATCGAGGAGAAGAAGCGGATGCTCGATCGCGTGGAAGAGCTGACCGAGGCGAACCCCTTGCTGGGCTTGCGCGGGTGCCGTCTGGGGATCGTCTGCCCGGAGGTGGTCCGGATGCAGGTTCGCGCGCTTTTCGAGGCGGCCTGCGAGACGGCCCGGGAAGGGATTCGGGTTCGGCCCGAAGTGATGATTCCGCTGGTCGGCATGGTCGCGGAGATGAAGGCGCAGAGAGAGCTGGTGGTGGAGGTGGCGACCGAGACGATGAAGCGGTACAAGAGAAGGGTCTCCTACGCGGTGGGAGCGATGATCGAGCTGCCCCGCGCCGCGCTGACGGCCGACCAGATCGCCCGGGAGGCCGAGTTCTTCTCGTTCGCCGCCGGCGACCTCACACAGACGACCTACGGTCTCTCCCGGGACGATTCGGGAAAAGTTCTCCACCACTACCTTTCGCGATCGGAGCTGTGCCCGCGTTGCGGCGGCAAGCTCGGACGGGACCAATCGTGCCGGGCGTGCGGGGTTTCGTACCCGGCCCGCCCCGAAAACATCCTGGACTTCGACGTCTTCTCCACTCTGGACCGGGACGGCGTGGGGCAGTTGATCCGGATGGGACTTACCAAGGCGCGCGCGGTCCGGCCGAAGCTTACGGCCGGCGTCTGCGGGGAGCAAGCCGGGGATCCGGCATCCGTCGAGTTCTTTCACGGGCTCGGGCTCGATTACGTGTCCTGCTCTCCATACCGGGTACCCGTTTCGCGTCTTGCCGCCGCGCAGGCGGTGCTGAGGGCGAGGGCGGCGGCGTCGTCGGCGAGGAAAAAAAAGCGATAACGGGAATGGTTCTCCCCGCACTCGGGGAAGCGTTTTCGGGGCCCGGGTGCGCGGCCGTTTTTTTGCCTTTACATTTCTATGGAAGCACCATATATTGGGCCCAATACGGTGCTCACCCACACTATATTGATGCGCCGTGAGTTTCCCCCGGGAGCCGGCACAGGGGATCCATGAAGCTAAAAAGGCTCGACCTTTTCGGGTTCAAATCCTTCTACGACAAGACGACTTTCGATTTTTCCGACGGGATCACGGCGATCGTGGGGCCCAACGGATGCGGCAAGTCGAACATCGTCGACGCCATCCGCTGGGTCCTCGGTGAACATGCCCCCTCCTACCTGCGGAGCAAGGCGCTGGAGGACGTGATCTTCGCCGGTTCCGACGCGGCCGGCCCCTTGGGGATGGCCGAGGTCTCGCTTACGTTCACCAACGAAGATGGCGCGGGCCCGCCCGGTTACGAGTCGTACGCCGAGGTCCAGATCACGCGCCGGACCTTTCGGGACGGGCAAAGCGAGTTCTTCATCAACCGGATTCCCTGCCGGCTCAAGGACATCGCCGAGCTGTTTCTCGACACGGGGGCGGGCGCGCGCGGATACGCGATCATCGAGCAGGGCAAGATCATGACCATCGTGAACGCCCGGCCGGACGAGAAGCGGCTGATCATCGAGGAGGCGGCCGGAGTCGCCAAGTTCCGCGTCCGGAAGAAGGAAGCCGAACGGAAGATGGAGAGCACTCGCCAGAACCTCGCGCGGGTGCGCGACGTTCTCGATGAAGTGCGGCGCCAGCTGGGAAGCCTCGAACGCCAGGTCCGCAAGGCGGAAAAGTACAAGGTGCTGAAGGAGGAACTCCGGAGCCTCGACCTGGCGCTCGCCGGGGTCCGGTTCCGGGACCTGATGCGGGAATGCGAGCGAAACGCGCGCGAGACCGCCTCCCTCGAGGAGCGGATCGAATCGGTGCGGTCGCAGCTGTCCTCCCTCGAAGCGGAACGGGAGACGGAGCGGCTGCGGCTGGCGGAGGCGGAAACGGCCCTGGGAACGCTCCGGGCGGCCCACGCGGCCTTGAAGGAGAACATCGCGCGCAAGCAGGCGGAGTGGGAGGGGAAAAACCGCGAGGCAAAGCAGCTGCGTGCCCGGATCGCGGAAACGATGGAGGAGGTCGCGGTCCTGGAGGAGGAGGCGGCCGATCTGATCCGACGAATCGGGGAAGGAGACGACGCTGCGGCTACGGAGCGGGAAACCCTGGCTTCGTCCCGCGAGCGGCTGGGTCGGCTGGCTGGGGAGGCGGAGCAGGCGCAGGCCGCGCACGACGAGGCGCAGGCGATGGTGGAACAGGCGAAGTCGGACCTCATGCTGCGCGTGACGCT
>CAYWOT010000267.1:0-3410 GCA_964459975.1 uncultured bacterium | reverse complement strand
ATAGCGTGTTCGGTGAACTTTCTTAGCCAAAAGTCTACGCTCGTAAAATAATATTCCGTTTTTCCCCTACAACATGACCCGTCGCATTCCGCATGAATCGCCGTGAGTGTTTTATTTGTTTCTCCAATCCTTCGATGTAAAGCCTTTCTTCGCTTATCTAAATAGATAAGGTTTTTTCGAGTATCATTGGATACTTCGTGACCTGTCGGCAATACTTCCTCGACAAGACGGAACAAGATTTCGAATTGATGATACCGTCTGGAGAAATGATAATAGTTATAGAGAAATTCGCCCCTTGGCATATCAACGTCTCCTTCCTCGGGAAACGGGAAATCTTCCCAGACGAGCTGCCAAAATAATGCTATCAGTAATAATGGTTTATCTGACAACTGCAGTTTTTGGGCGTTATGATAGCTTTTTTGTTTTGGATTGCAAGATATTTTTTTCGGTTCGACGCGGTCCTGCCGCAGGGGAACAACGATGCGGAAGACGCGGTTCAACGCCAGGGGTTCGGACGGAGAGGCGCCGCAGGCGGATCGGCTTCGAATCGGAGGACGTATCGCCCCAACCGGCTCTCGAACCACTTGTCGTACCGCTCGGCAAACACGTCAAGTACCGGCATCGATCGTCCTTTCGGAACCAAGCCCTTCGGCATTTTTACGGAAAATCGTAGAAAAATCTGCCGCTTGCCGCATTTCACAATTTTTTGAACCGATTTTTGTACATTCGACTTGATCGCCGCCGGTCTTCATCGGTCAAGACGCCGGAGCTGACCGATTCTTCGGTGTATTGTCGAAAGGCACAAGCCTTGCTAAGAATTTTCGCATCCTGACCGAAGGAGGGAAAATTGCCTCTCCCCGGAGACCGGACGGCAAGCGACGTTTTCGTCGGCGATGACCGCTCCTGGTCCGCCGAGGACGGCAATGCGGCCGATTCCTTCCTTCCAAGCGACGATCCGCGTCCGGAGCAGGACTCGACCGACCAGGAGAGGCTGACCCGCTTCATCGCCGGGATCGCCCGGAAATTCAGCGACTTTTACGCCGTCGTCGGGGAGCGGACGAATCTTCTTCTTTCGAAGCTCGGAGAGGATCCTGACGATCGCCGGGAGATCGAGGAGATTCGGGAGGCCGCAGAGAAGGCCGCCGCACTCGCCCGCAGGATGGTCGCCTTCGCCACGGCGCAGGTTCTGGCTCTGGAGCGGGAGCGGTTCCTTGCGAACGTGGATCCTCTCACCGGCGTACTGAATGCCAAGGCCTTCCGGAGCCGCGCCCGCGATGAAATCGATCGCTCCCGGAGGTACGGGAGGCCCTTCACGCTGGCCTTCAGCGACCTGGACAACTTCAAGGAGGTCAACGACCGGTTCGGCCACAGCGCCGGGGACAACCTCCTTCGCATGGTGACGGATATCGTCCGGAAGAACCTGCGGACGACCGACATCTTCGCCCGCGTCGGCGGCGACGAGTTCGTCCTTTTGCTCCCCGAGACGGAGGCAGAAGCCGCCCGCGCCGTGCTCGGCAAGATCCAGAACAAGCTGCGACGGTCCCTGAGGGACGCGGGTCTCCCGGTGACCTTGAGCGTCGGAGCCGTCATCTACCTCTCTCCCCCGGACTCGGTGGATGCGATGATCCACGAGGCCGACACGCTCATGTATCAGGCGAAACACAGCGGGAAGAACCGGATCCGGCTGGAAGTCCACGGCGGATGACCCGTCCGCTTCGCGATCGAGCCCTGTCCACCATACTCCGCCCGACGCCTCCGGCGCGATCTCCACGCTGAAGCGGGCTGCATGGCGTCCGGCAGGCTTTCGTGGAAGGAACTGCCGGCGACCTTCCTCCTGCGACCCTTCGCGGCAGGATCCGAGGTGTCCGGCGCCCTCGCCGCACCCTTGGGTCCTGCGGAGCCGCCAGGTGCCGGCTGCTGTTCCCTACCCACTAGGAGGGCGAGGTCACCGCGACAGAACCGGGGCGTCGTTCCGGCTGCAGCGAACGGAGGAGAGCATGATTTCCACCCCCTTCCCTCCGCTGCCGCGGAATTCCAGCACGCAAACCAGTCCGTCCCCGAACGCGGAGCGGACCTCGTCCTTCACGTAGACTTCGGTCTTCCCGACCAAAGCCTTCCCGTCCTTCCCCGGCATCTTCTCCGACCGGACGAATCTCTCCTTGCCGGTCACCTTCCAATCGCCCGTCTGGTCCTTTTCGTACCTGTCCAGCGACGTCACGCCGGCGGCGTATCTTCCGAACTTGCCCAGGATGTCCTTTTCCGCGGCGATATTCCTTCTCCCGTTCTCCGGAGCGGCCGCCATCTCCGCGGACACCTTCCGCTCCATGGCGCCGATGCAACGCTGAAGAGCGGCCCGATGCCTCGGGTCCGGCATGCCGAACGTCCGCTGGTCCTCCCCGATGCCGACCAGCCGCCGCAGATACGAGCTCTTTCCGTCGCGCGTGGCGAAGGACCATTCCAACGTCAGCCGGTACCGGACGAGCACCGGGATCTTTCTCAGAACGTACCATTGGCCGTCGACGATCCGGACGGCCAGGACGGCGTCGGCATCCTGCGCGAGCGCCTCCCCTTTCGTTCCGAAGACCCTGACGGAGCGGTAGGTCCGCTCCGCGGATTTCCGAATGTCCCGGCAAAGGGTCTCCCCGACATGGTAGACGCTCGGCCGGAACTCCCCGTACACGGGAGCGTGGGAGCAGACGGACGGCGGGAGAACCAGCGCCAGCGTCATCGGGATCTTTTCGGCGGGACTCCGCGCGGGAAGCTCGCTCCGGAACCGGTGATCGACGGTCCCGCAGGCGGAAAGCAGGAGACCGGAGAGCAACGCACCGACGAGGATGCCCGAGGACGCTCGCACCATACCCTCCCTCCCGGAACGGGACGACGGAGACTACCGGTTCTTGAATAGGACCCCCGGAACCGTCTTCTCGTAATACGCGACACCCCCGGGATCCGGGTGCCTCTTCAAGAGGGGCTGGATCTCGGTCCAGAGGTAGCGGTGGCCGCCTTCCGGGCGGAACCACCCGGAATACCGATGTTTCGCGACCGCATACTCCTGACATTCGAACCGGTCGAGGTAGGGTGTCCGCAGCGGAGAGGTGCCGATGCCGTAGTCCACGTACACCTTGGTATGCCTGGACCTCGTGCACTTCGTGTACTCGTCGTATCCGTACTCGAAGAAGTGCCACCCCGGGGAAAGGTACGCGTGGAAATACTGCCGCAGCGGCACATCGTCCACCTTCCGAAGACCCATGTGACGGCCGCCGAGGATCGGCGACGACCGGAGATCCAGGAACGCGACCTCGCTCTTCGCCATCCCTTCGCGCGCCGGGGCAATATACAGAAAAGTCGGCGCACACCCGCATGCGAGGAGCAGGGACTGGCATCAGAGATGTCGAACAACAAGTGCCTCG
>CAYWOT010000266.1:0-3413 GCA_964459975.1 uncultured bacterium | reverse complement strand
GGTCATGCCGATGTCCGTAACGTATGCCGTGCCCCAGCGTCACCCAAAGCAGGATCACGTAGAAAGGGGAATAGGGCTCTCCGCCGCAATACATGACGTAGCAGGTGGCGCCGATGTCGGCGGCCATGCCGAGGATCCTGCGTTGCGGCGAGGCGACGGGGTTTTCCGCGATCCGGAGCAGAAGGCCGAGCGAGAAGACGTTGAACAGGCCGACGATCAGCAGCGTATGCCATTCCGACGGGCTGATCCTTCCGTCACGCGTCGCGGACGACACGAGATAAACCAACACGACGGTGACGATGGCGATACGAATGAGCGCCTGTTCGTGCTCGGAGTCGGGCCTGGTGCGGAACGCTTGGCCCACGTCTCGCACCCGGCCGCGAATCGTCGAGAGTAACGTCATCCCGGCTCCGGATCCTTAAGGAAAGAAACCCTTTCCGTTTTTCCGCGCCGCGGCGCGGTACCATCTGTATCGGCAACATCCTTGAGAACTTTATGCATTTTTCGGAAGCGCGAATCGGACCCGGGCAGGGGGTCAGGGGAGCGGCGGCCCGCGGGGTTCGCCGCAGAACCGGTCGGTCGCGGCGGACCGATGGCCGATGCCGAAACGCGGCGTCGTGCCGCAGGCGTTGGATTTCTGCAGATGTTGGTTGGGGCGTCGCCCCGTCTGCTACGGGGTCAGGACCGCCCGCAGGCGGACCTCGCCCCGTCGCAGCCGGTCCAGGACCTCGTTGACCCTGCCGAGCGGGTGCCGCTCCACGATCGGGGCGATCCCGTGGCCCGCTGCGAAGGCGAGCATCGCGTCCATGTCGTCGCGGCTCCCGATGATGGATCCGGCGACGCGCTTCTGACCCGTGAGGAGGGAAGCGGGTACGACTTTGGCGGGTTCCGCGATCGCCGCAAGCACGACCAGGGTCCCGTTCGGCCCCAGCCCTGGAAGGCAGTCCTCGAAGAGCCGCGCCGAGATTCCGGTGAGCAGGATGAGGTCGGCTCCCCCCATGGCGGCGAGCCGCTCCCCGGCCTTCTCCGTGTCGCCGTCGATGACCTCGTGGGCGCCGAGTTCATGCGCCAGGTCCCGTTTGTCCCTGCCGCGGGTGATGGCGACGACGCGCGCGCCCATGGCCGCCGCCATCCGGATTCCCAGGTGGCCCAGGCCGCCGATCCCCGCGACGGCCACCGTCTTTCCCGCGACGTTGCCCGCGCGGCGAAGGGGGGAAAAGACCGTGATTCCGGCGCACAGGAGCGGCGCCGCCACGACGGGGTCCAGCTCCGGCGGGATCCGGTGTGCGAACGCCGCCGGCGCCGCGACCCGCTCCGCGTACCCACCGTTTACCGTCACCCCCGTGGACTTCTGGGACGCGCACAGCATCTCCGCCCCGGAGCGGCAGGCCGGGCACCGCCCGCAGGCGTACTGCATCCACGGGATTCCCACCGTGTCCCCCACCGTAAGGCCGGTCACGCGCTCTCCGGTCCGTTCCACGGTCCCGGTCACTTCGTGCCCCGGGATGATCGGCAGCGGCGTTCCCCAGTCGGCCCATTCTCCGTCCACCAGGTGCAGGTCGCTGTGGCAGACGCCGCACGCCTTCACGCGGACCAGGACGTCGTCGGGCCCGGGGGACGGTTCTTCGACGTCCTTGAGCACGAGCGGCTTCCCGAACGTTTCGCAGACGGCGGCCTTCATCCGTAAACCTCCCTCCTTCCTCTCCGTCAGGCTTCCAACTCGGAAATTTCCGCCGAGTCCGACAGTCCGATGCAGCCGACGACGCTCATGGCGCCGGGGCATTTCTCCATGTATCCCTTGAGCGCGTCCCGGGCCTCGCCGGTCTTTCCCGGCGGCACCTTGAGGGTGTAGTGGACCCGGATGCGCGTGATCTTCATCACTCCGTCGACGTCCTCGATGTCCCCTTCGACGTCGGCCCGGAAGCGGTCGCCGAAGGTGGGGATCTTTTTTCCGGCCAGCACCGTGGCCAGTGTTCCCATGAGTCAGCCGCCGACCGCGCCGACGATGTGGTCGAGGGTGGCCGCGTGCTCCTCTTCCGGCTCGACGTTGTAGAACCGCTTGATTCCGCCGTGGACGCCGTAAAAGATGGGTTCGGGAAACCCTTCGATCAACGCTTTGCGCGTCGGCCCCTTCTCCCTCGTGATGACGATCTTCGACGTGTGGACGATCCGCCCCATGGCTCCCCCCTTGTCCTTCAAGGATTGGCGACTGCCCCTTAAGGTGCTCCCGGCGGGACGCAGGATTCGGGCCTGGCGGGCTCCAGGTGGCCTCGCGGCCTCAAAAAAGACGGAATTCGGGCATTTCCATATCAAGTTCCATCGATCTTCTTCCGAAGGAGAACGCGGCGGCCGCCGGGAAGGCGGCGGCCGCGTCGGCATGGACAACGGGGCGACAACGACTGCGGAGAGGCCGGAATGGACGAGAGCCCGGCAGACAGGGCGTTACCGGGAAACGACGCCGGGGAGGACCGCGGGGCCGCCGGGTCCGGATCCCGCCCGCAGGCTCCGGAACACGAGGCGCTGCTCCGCGATTTCTTCGACAACGCGGTCGACCTCATCCAGAGCGTGTCCCCGGACGGGCGGTTCCTGTACGTGAACCGCGCCTGGCGGGAGGCGCTCGGGTATTCCGCAGAGGAGGTGGAGCGCCTCACGGTCTTCGACGTCATCGCTCCGCGCTCCAGGGACCACTGCGCGAAGACGTTCGCGAGCGTGATGTCCGGAGAGGATGTCCGGAACATCGAGGCGACGTTTCTCGCGAAGGACGGCCGGGAGATCGCCGTCGAGGGGAACGTGAACTGCCGGCTCCAAGACGGCCGGCCGGTCTCGAGCCGCAGCATCTTTCGCGACGTCACGGAGAGAAAGCGGCTCGAGGAAGAGATCCGCAAGACGAGCACTCTGGAGTCGATCGGGATCCTCGCAGGCGGAATCGCCCACGATTTCAATAACATCCTGACCGCGATCTTGGGGAACATCTCCCTTGCCCGGGGGGACCTTGCTTTGGGAAGCGAGACGCGGGACCGCCTTGCCGAGGCGGAGAAAGCCTCCGTGCGCGCGCAGGAGCTCACGCGTCAGCTGCTTACTTTCTCCACCGGCGGCGCGCCCATCAAGGAGACCGCCTCCATCGGCGACCTGATCCGGGAAACCGCGGAATTCGCCCTTCGGGGGTCCAACGTGCGCTGCGAGTTCCGCCTGGACCCGGACCTCCTGCCGGTGGAGATCGACACCGGCCAGATCAGCCAGGTCATCCGGAACCTCGTCATCAACGCGGGGCAGGCGATGCCCGAAGGGGGCATCGTTTCCGTGCGCGGCGAAAACGTCGTGGTGCCCGGCGGGAACGGCTTGCCCCTCCGGGAAGGAACGTACGTGCGGATCCGCGTGATCGACAGCGGGTGCGGCATCGCGCGGGAAGACAT
>CAYWOT010000265.1:0-3423 GCA_964459975.1 uncultured bacterium | reverse complement strand
TCGCGTACCCTTCCCGGGTCTCGAGCAGCTTCATCCCGAAGTCCTGGATCAGCCTGTCCCCCTCCCAGATCCCGCGGATGCGTTCCATCGCCACACTCCTTATCCTGTTCGGTAGGCTCGCGCCAGCTCGACATAGTTCCCGGCGGTCGCGCGGTTGTGCTCCTCGGCTTCCGGGCCGAGCGCCCGGACGACCTTTCCCGGGACCCCCAGGACGAGGGATCTGGGCGGGACGACGGTCCTGGGAGCCACCACGGCGCCGGCTCCGATCACGCTCCCCTTCCCGACGACGGCCCCGTCGAGAACCACCGCACGGTTCCCGATGAGGCACCGGTCCTCCACCGTACAGCCGTGCACCACCGCGCCGTGCCCGATCGTGACGTCGTCCCCGACGGTTACCGGATCGGTCCTCGTGACGTGGAGGATGCACTGATCCTGAACGTTGGTCCTCTCTCCGATTCGGACGCGCTGGATGTCTCCCCGGACGACCGCTCCGAACCAGACGCTCGAGTCCGTCCCGATCTCCACGTCTCCGATGAGGAGCGCCCCTTGAGCGACGAACACCCCTTCGCCGCAACGGGGCACGATGCCCCGGAACCCGATCTGCATGAAACGGCCCTCCATCTTCCCCGGGGGGGATTTGCCGAACGCGGGTGCGCGGGATGAACCGTTTCAGGATACCCCATTTTTTCGCGGGCACAGCGCAAATGCGGGGCCGATTTTTTCGTGTCAGGGTCGCCTGCTGGTTGTAACGAAAATCCCGGGTGGTAAAATTCCGAATTTGTATGCGCCGTGCGGTCGGCGGACGGGCGCGCCGCACGCGAAGTCTTGCAGAAGGGAGGGACGGATGAAGTGGGCCGGACGCGTTCTCGCCGCAGGTTTTCTCGTCGTGGCGGTCTGCGCCTTCGCGCAGACCAACGACGGGAAGTGGCACGACGAGGCGGAGCTTTCCTACGTCGACACCGGCGGCAACACGCAGGTCACCACGCTCTCGTGGAAAAATTCGCTCATCGCGCCGCTGGGCGACAACACGACGGGAACCTGGAGGGTCGAGGGGCTGTACGGGCGGGCGGACGGTCAGAGGAACGCGGAGCACTACGCCACGGAACTTCGCGGGGACCATTCCTACAACACCGTCCTGTACTCGTTCGCCTACGGCGGCTGGACCCGCGACCAGTTCTCCGGGATCGACGGCCGGTACTACGGCGGCGCGGGAGGCGGATACCGGCTCCTCGCCGGGCCGACCCAGTACCTGACGGCCGAGGCGGGCCTGAGCTTCACCCACGAGAACCGCACCGACGGCACGAACAAGCGTTACCCCGGAGGCCGCTTCTTCGGCAAGTACGAATACCGGTTCACCAAGAAGACCAAGTTCACCCAGTCCGTGGAGTGGCTGGCCGACCTGCACCAGTTCTCCGGCTGGCGCCTGAACACCGAGACCGCGATCACGGCCGCACTCAACAGCTGGATGTCGCTGAAGACGAGCTACGTCGTCAAGTACGACCACCAGCCGGTCGACGACCTCAAGCCGACGGACACCGTGCTCGGGGCCGCGCTCGTGGTCGATTTTTAGCCCGCCGGCACGACGGATCGAGTTCGGCGCGGATCTTCCCCGGTCGGGGCGGACCGACGCCGTGGCGCCGATGAGCACGCTGCCCGCGCTGCGGACCGACATCGAGCTGTTTCCCGTGCGCGTCGACGGCCGCGACGCGCTTCTCGTCCGGGACCCTCTGGGCATCGTCGCGCCGAACGCCGCGCTGGCCGTGGAGATCGCCCCCTTCCTGCCCCTCTTCAACGGATCCTCCACGATCGGCGACCTGCAGGCCCTCATGACGCGCCTGCTCGGCGGCGTCCTGGTCTTCGAATCGCAGGTGCACCGGATCGTCCGGGAGTTGTCCGACCTGGGGATCCTCGACACGGAGGAATACCGGGAGGCGAGGGAGCGGATCGTCCGGGAGTTCACGAGCGGAGGAACCCGCCCGGCGGCGTTCGCCGGTCGCTCGTACCCGGAGGATCCCGGGGCCCTTTCCGCCATGCTCGACCGGCTCCTCGCTCTCCCGGCGCCGCCGGCCGGCCCTCCCACCGTCCCCTGCGCGCTGGCCGCTCCCCATATCGACATCCACGCCGCGGAGCGCACGTACGCGGCCGCCTACGGGGCGATCCGGGGCGCCGCCCCTTCCGCGGTCCTGCTTCTGGGCACCGGACACGCCCTTTCGGGGGCCCGCTACTGCCTCTGCACCAAGACGTTCACCACGCCCCTGGGGGAGGTGCGGACGGACCGCGACGCCGCGGAGCGGATCCGCGCGGCGGGCGCGCGCGCGCTGACCGCGGACGATTTCCCCCACCGCAACGAGCACTCCCTCGAATTCCAGCTGCTTTTCCTGCAACGGCTTTTTCCGATGGCGGAGGTCCCGATCCTACCCGTGCTGTGCGGAGGGCTGGACGACCTCTTCGGAACCGGGCGCTCCCCCCGGGAAGAGGCGGGAATCGCGCCGTTCGTCGACGCGCTTGCCGACTGGCTTGCGCGCCCGCCGGCGGGCAAGCTCGTCGTCGCCGGCGTCGACCTCTCGCACGTCGGCCCCAAGTTCGGGGACCCCTGCCCCGCCTCGTCGCTCGAGCCCGCGGTCCGGGCGGCGGACCGGGAGCTGCTTGACGCCCTCGCGTCGGGAGACGCCGACGCCTTCTTTGCGGCCGGTGCCGCGGCGGGAGGGAGGTACCGGGTCTGCGGGTTCGCGGCGCTGTGGACCCTGCTCGCCGTGCTGCCGGGCACGCGCGGGACGGTCCTGGACTACGACCTCCGGCACGAGGAGCCCACCCGGTCCGCGGTGAGCTTCGCGGCGGTTGCCTTCGCCTCCTCCCCGCCGTAGGGAATCCGAAAACGCCCGGTGCCCTTCCGCGCGACCGGGCGGTCGCGTCCGCATCGGGAGACAAACCCCAAAGAGCGGGAAGACGCGGCGTCTTCCCGCCGTGCCGGAAGGAAGAGAAGCGCCGGCTATCAGCCCGCGTCGGGGGGATCGAACGGGAACGCCGGGTCCGCCTGCGCGGTCGCGGGCTTGCGGGCGAACCGCTTCGTCCACTCCCGGACGGCCGTCTGGAACTCGTCCAGGAACGTGTAGATCACCGGCGTGATGTAGAGCGTGATGAACTGCGACAGCAGCAGTCCGCCGACGACCGCGACGCCCAGCGGCCTGCGCGCGTCGGACCCCTCGCCGAAGCCGATCGCGATCGGCAGCGTGGCCATCAAAGCCGCCATCGACGTCATCATGATGGGGCGGAAGCGGATGAGGCACCCCTGGTAGATCGCTTCCTCGGGGCTCTTCCCTCCGGTCCGCTCGGCCTCCAGCGCAAAGTCGATCATCATGATGGCGTTTTTCTTCACGATGCCGATCAGCATGATGACGCCCACGAACCCGTAGAGGTTCAGGT
>CAYWOT010000264.1:450-3432 GCA_964459975.1 uncultured bacterium | reverse complement strand
CCCCCCCGTTGGCGGGCCGTCCGCCCTGGGGGGCCACGCGCCGCGTCCACGCGCCCGGACCGCCCGTTCCGGGGTCGGGAAGACGGCGATCTTCTTCTCGTGCATTCTCGCCCGTTCCTCCCTTTCCACGGCGGCTCCGCCGAGATACGCGACCAGCTCGCATGCACCGGGGCGGACCACCTCGGCAGCTCCCGGGATCGGATCGCCGAAGATCGCCATGACCGCGTCGTAGTGGCCCTCGGCCGCCTCCAGGACCCGCCCGTACCGCGGCGCGTCGGCGTCGCCGGTGAGATCCAGGGGATTGGCCACGATGCAGTGAGGGGGAAGGATCTCCCTCAGCCGGGCCGCCAGCGCTTCCGGAAGCGGCGCGATCCGGAACCCCTCCTCCTCGGCGACGTCGGTGGCGATGATCCCCGATCCCCCCGAGCTCGTCACGATCAGCATCGTCGGGCCCGCGGGAGCCGGCACGTATGCGAGCGCCTTGGAAAAGTCGTACAGCTCCTCGAGCGTCTCGGCCCGGCGCACTCCGTAGCGGCGGAAGACCGCATCGTAGATCTCGTCTCGCCCGGCAAGGCACCGCGTGTGGGATTCCGCGGCCTTGCGCCCGCCCTCCGTCCGCCCCGCCTTGAAGATCACGAGCGGCTTCCGGCACGAGCGGACGGCGGAGACGAACTTCCGCGCATCGCCCACGCCCTCGATGTAAAGGGCGACGACCTTCGTGTTCGGGTCGTCCGAAAGGAACTCGATCAGGTCCGCCTCGTCCACGTCGGCCCGGTTCCCCATGCTCACGAAGGCGGAAAAACCGAGCTGGTCCTGGGACGCCCAGTCGATGAGCGCGGCGCCCACGGTCCCGCTTTGCGAGACGATCGCGATGTCGCCCCGCCGCGTGAGCAGCGGCCACGACGCGCACAGCCCGTGATACGGATGGTTGATCCCCTGGCAGTTGGGGCCCACCAGCCGGATGCCGCTCCGCCGCGCGTTTCGAACCGTCTCCTCCTGGAGGCGGGCGCCCTGCTCTCCGGCCTCCGCGAACCCCCCGGTAATGACGATCGCCCCGCGCACCCCCCTCGCCCCCAGCTCGAGCACGGTCGACGGAACGAGATTCGCCGGGACGACGACCACCGCCAGATCCGTTCCCACGGGGACCTCGCGCGCAAAGCGGACCGACGGAAGCCCCTGGATCACCCCGCCTTTGGGGTTTACGGGCACCACTTCGCCGCGAAAACCCGCATCCAGGATGTTGCGGAGGATCTGAAAACCCATCTTGTCGGGATTGGCCGACGCACCGACCACCGCAATCCGCGACGGCCGGAACAAGGGTGCAAGAGATGAGGTCATGGGTCAATCTAGCAAAGGCGCCGGGTGGTGTCACTCCCTTTCCCCGGTGCCTGCCGCCGTCCGAAAAGAAAAGGGAAAGCGCCCCGGGGGAAAGACCCCCGGGGCGCTTTTCAGGCGTTCGATTTCCCTCCGAAGTCGGTCACACCTTCTTCACGTTGGAAGCCTTCTTCCCTTTCGGGCCGTTGGTCACCTCGAACTCCACCTTCATCCCCTCCGTCAGGGACCGGAAGCCGTCGCCCACGATCTCGCTGAAATGGACGAATACGTCCTCCCCTTCATCCGGCGTGATGAACCCGTACCCCTTGGAATCGTTGAACCACTTCACCGTCCCGGTCGCCATCCCGTCTCCCTCTCCTTGTGTTGTTCTCGCCCTCCGTACGGCGGATTGAACCGATCCTCCCAGCGCCTTCGCCGCGGGCCTTTTTCCGGAAGCGTCACCCGAAGGTGCGGAACGCTCCCCGCTCCGTGGCGGCGTCGACACGCTCGAGCACAGACTCGGATCCCAGGTAAATGATGTCGGTGGACTCCCGGCAGAACAGCCTTTGCGCAAGCTTTCCCAGAGCGACGCGGTTCATGCTCCTCCGGCTCTTCCGGAATTCCAGGATGGTTCCGACCCGCATGATCGTGTCGTTCCGCGGATCCATCCGGTATACGGGATACCCACGCATGGCTGGAGCGGAAAAGGCTGCAAGTTCCAAGCCTTGATGAGGCCGGGAATTTCCTCATGGTTTTCCGGTAGCTTATCCTGCCGTTATCGTTGGGAAATCCGGCCTATAGGAACCAAATTGCCTACTATAAGTACGAATTTACCTAGTTCCAGCAATATGGGAAACTTGATTCCCATACATGCTGTTTCATCTGCGAAGGATCGAGGACTTGTCCTTCCAGGCTTCCCAATGGTCCCCTTCCCGTTTACCGGGCCAGACCGCCCGGAAGACGGAACCGATCATAAAAAGCATTACGAGGAATCCGGCGACGAAAAAGCCCCAGAACAGGACAACCATCATGGCATTCCCTTTCCCCGCCGACGGGCCATGGATGTTCGTCCGCTCAGTTTCCCTCCACCGCGTATGAGCCCACGGTAATTATAGCCCAAATCGCTTCTTCCGTCCAACGGAGATAAGGAACGCCGGAAAGGGAAAGGAAGTTGCGCCGCGGACCGCGTCACCGCCGGCGAGGCGCTTTTCGGCCTAGACACCGAGCCCGAGGCCGGCGAGGAGGTCGCCGGACGCTACGGCCACCTGCTGCCCGAGATCCCCCCCGGAAGCAATTACCTCCACTACACCGCCGAGAGAGGACACCCACAGCCGCTCTTCAAGTGGCGATCCCGCTACTGGAGCTTCCTGCTCAAGCTCGACCCGGACCGCCCCGCACCCACCATCCAAGGACAGCCCGGACCCTACGTCGGCCCCTTCCACTGGGAGAGCCGACGACTCCGGACCCCCGAGCTGAGACGCCTCCAAGGCTTCCCCGATGACTTCGACCTCGTCGGCAGCCGCAGAAACGTCCAGCTCCAGGTCGGTAACTCGGTCCCACCTCCCCTCGGCGCCGTCGTCGCCTCCTCCCTCAAAGATCAGCTCGAAGGAAAGACCCCCCTCCTCGGGCAGCTCATGCTCTCCCTCGCCGCTCAGGCGTAGGACGAGC
>CAYWOT010000264.1:0-440 GCA_964459975.1 uncultured bacterium | reverse complement strand
ACATGGATCTCATCTCCGCAGGAACACCGCCCCGCACCCAGGCGTAGGGAGCTACCCTGACTCGTCCTCGTCCTCCAAGTCCAAGAGCTGCGACTCGTCCTTCCACCAGAGAAGAGTCAGCACACCGTTGCGCACCTTGCGCGATGACTCGACGATCCTGAAGCGGCCGGCGCGTTCGTGCTCAAACCACGCGTCTGCGCAAACGTCCACCGCCGGCACGGGGGTGCCCTCACCCTCGAGCAGCCGCCGGGCGACTGAGCCGGCACCTGGCTCCTCCCGAAGAGCAAGCCGTGCAAGCGGCACATCCGGATCGGGTATCGCCCAGCTCCGGCCCGGCTCCCGCCAGACCAGCACCGAGGGGAAGGAGCCCAGACGCACGAGCCGAATCGCCGTCGCTGCCAGGCTCGTCTCAAACCGATCAGCGAGGCCCTCGACCGTCA
>CAYWOT010000263.1:532-3470 GCA_964459975.1 uncultured bacterium | reverse complement strand
TCTGGGACGATACGGCGGGCGAGCTCGACGCGCTCGTCGCCGGAGTCGGCACCGGCGGAACGATCACGGGGATTTCGCGCTTCATCAAGGGCACGAAGGGGAAGCCGATCCTTTCGGTGGCGGTCGAGCCCGTTCACAGCCCGGTGATCACGCAGCATCTCCGGGGGGAGCCGCTTGTGCCGGGCCCCCACAAGATCCAGGGAATCGGGGCCGGGTTCATTCCCGACGTGCTTGATCTTTCGCTCGTGGACCGGGTGGAAACGGTGTCCAACGACGAGGCGATCGAATTCAGCCGCCGGCTGGCGCGCGAAGAGGGGATGCTTTCCGGAATCTCGTCGGGGGCGGCCGCCGCGGCGGCGGTTCGACTCGCCCGGAGCCCCGAGTTCGAGGGAAAGACGATCGTGGTGATCCTTCCAGACGCGGGGGAGCGGTATTTGACTTCGGTGCTCTTTGAAGGATGGTTCGACGAGGCTGGATCCCGGGCCGCGCCCTAGCGCACCGCTTCACAAGTGCGGCGTCATGCCCCGCATACGTTGTCGGAAGGCGCAATGGTATTTGGAGCCGTCGCGGGCGAGCATCGCCCGCCAAAGAGGCTCGACGGCCGTTGCCGCATTTTGGAATTGGAGGACTTAGCCCGATGGTGCGCTTCTAGCCCCAATGTAAAGGGTGACAATACCGTACGTAAGATTTCGGAATGTAACGGAATCACAACCTGCGTTGCGCATCATCTCCGCAAAGGTTTCGCGCGAAGGGAAGTCCCTGACGGAGTCGGGGAGATACGAATACGCGCTCCGGGAGGAGAACAGCCCTCCCAGCCTCGGAAGCACCCGGCGGAGATAGAAGCGGTAGACGGCTCCGAAGAAAGCGGTTTCCGGCTGGGAGAACTCAAGGACCACGATCCGGCCGCCGGGCTTGACGACGCGGCACATCTCCACGAGTCCGAGCTCGCGGTGCGCCACGTTCCGGATGCCGAATGCGATGGAAGCGGAGTCGAAGCTTCCGTCCCGAAAGGGAAGCGCTTCGCCTGGGGCCTGGACAAAGGCGACCCGGTCGGCGGCGCCGGCGCGCGACGCCTTTTCCCGCCCGATCCGCATCATGGCGGCCGAGAGGTCCACGCCCGCGACGTACGCTCCTTTGCCCTTCTGCCGGACGATCTCCAGCGCCACGTCGGCCGTGCCGGTCGCGACGTCCAGATGTCTCCCTCCGGCGCCGGAGCCGGTGGCCGCCACCGCCTCCCGGCGCCAGCGGCGGTCCGTCCCCAGCGACAGGAGCCGGTTCAGGAAGTCGTATCTCGGCGCGATCGCGGAAAACATCTCCCCGATCCTGCGGTTGCGGTCGCTGAGCCGGTACACGGGAGCCCTCCGGGGCGAATCGGTAGACCCAAGTATACCAGCGCTTGGCGGACGGCTGCGGCTGAGCAACATTTTCCCCCGGGCGGGGTTACCATGTAAGAAAGGGGACGCGCGCTGAATATCCCGGTGGTCGTGCGGCGTCCAAGTTGTGATGGGAGGAGCCGGACCGGGTCCCCCGGTTGTCGGCGGCTTTCGAAGGGAAGAAGGGAGGCGGGCCATGAGATTTCTGAAGGTGCTCGGGATTGCGGCGCTCGCGCTGGCGCTGGTCGCGCCTCCGGCGTCTGCCGCGGACGAGAGCGCGGACTACAAGGGCGTTCCCGCCTACGATGTCGCCCGCCTGAAGGTCTTCGAAGGATCCGCGCGGGTCCGGACGCCGGACTCCGGGGATTGGGAGGAACTCCCCAGCAACAGCCCGGTCCCCGCGGGGTCGGCGGTCCGCATTCCCGACGATTCCGAGGCCGAGCTGCAGTTCCACGGGGGCCAGTACGTGCTGTTGACGGCGGGCACGGATCTTGAGCTAGGCGCTCTCGGAAGCGAAAGGAGCGAGTTCCGGCTCCGGTCGGGCGAGATCCGGTTCTACATGCCCGACGCGGATTTCGCGCCGGTCGAAGTTGCGCTCCCCGCGGGGGAAAAGGCGGATTTCGCCGTTCCCGGCCGGTACTGGCTCACGGCCGCGGAAGGGCAATCGACCCTGATCGTGCGTGACGGTAAGGGGACCGTAAACGGTGAGCGGGGCGACATCCGCGTCAACGCGGGAGAACAGGCGGTCATCGGCCGGGAGGTGCAGATCGGGCCGTATTCCGGCGAGGAAACCGACTTCTTCAAGAGCCCCCCTCCGCTTTCGGAAGATGAAGAGCAGGCCGGTGTTCCTCCAGCGGCCGCCTACGAGCTGCGCGACTACGGGAACTGGGTGCAGTCGTCCGAGTACGGCGCCGTCTGGCGCCCGAGGGTCTCCGTGGACTGGTCGCCGTATTATTACGGCCAGTGGGTGTGGATCTCGCCGTACGGGTGGACCTGGGTGTCCGAGGAGCCCTGGGGCTGGTATCCGTACCATTACGGGTACTGGTGCAGCGATCCGTATTTCGGATGGGTATGGAGTCCGTTCCACGCGTTCGTCTCGTTCGAGTTCGTGTTCGGCGGGCACCGTTACCACGAGTTCGAGCGGCACGCGCGCTTCGTGCCGGCGTCCGTCCGCTTCGTGCGGGACGGCACCCGCGTCCGGTGGATTCCCCTGCGCCCGGGCCAGCCCGTGCACCGCATCGCGTTCCCGCGGTCCGACGCCCGCCTGGCGTCGTGGCACCGGCCGCTGCGGCGCGACACCGTCTTTGTGAGGGGCGCCGGAACCCGGGGATCCGGCTGGAGGGACTGGACCGCCGTTCGCGCCGAGGGGCGCGCCGTCCGGGTTCTCCCGCGGGCCTTGCCGGGCGCACGGACCGGGGGCGAGCGCCCCGGGGCCGAACGCGCGGTGCGCGGACGCGGCGAACGGGAGACCGGCCGCACCGGGCGAGGGGCCGTCGAGCGGCGGACCCGGGAAACGATCCGGGACGAAGGACGCCCGGCGAGGGAACGGCCTTCGGGTCCTGAGC
>CAYWOT010000263.1:0-522 GCA_964459975.1 uncultured bacterium | reverse complement strand
GGAGTCTCCGGTCTCCTCGCGGCCCGGACGGCGGTCGCAGATGCGGTTCGACCGGCCGGAAAAGACGACGCCCGAGCAACGCTACGGCTATCACGTACGGGGAAGCGTCCGGCCTCCGGCGCCCCGAGTGGTAACGCCCCGGGTGGTAACGCCCCGAGTGGTGACGCCCCGAGTGGTAACGCCCCGGGTAGTAAGGCCCCGGGTAGTAACGCCTCGGGTGGCGACCCCGCGGGCGGCGAGCCCCCGCGCGGAATACCGCGGCGACCGCGCCTGGTCGGCTCGTGAGGAGCGGCGTTTGACGGCGCCGCGGATCCGGGAGCCCGAACGCGGCGGCGGTTTCCGCTCCTTCTCCCGCGGGGGAGCGGGACGGGTGGAGCACAGCGGGCGCGGGTTCGGCGAAAGGGGGTTCGGTTTCGGCGGCCGCGGCGGGAGGGGAGGTGGGCGGTTTACTCGGTGACGGGTCCGCCAGTCTTGCCCGATGCCGGCTGCCCGGCGGCGGCCGGGGCGGAGACGTTGCCCGCC
>CAYWOT010000262.1:0-3508 GCA_964459975.1 uncultured bacterium | reverse complement strand
AAACTCCCGGACCTGTTTCTGCACATCTGTGATTCCTTCGATAGGCCGAAGCATCCGTTCCGCAACCGAGGTACTGGGGACGGCGTCGAGCATGGACAGTATTTGTTCCTGGATCTCCGGGGCAAGGCGCAGCATGCCCATAATCTGGGTAACACGGGCGCGAGTGATCCCCTCTCGACGGGCGATATCTGCCTGATGGGCGATCTTGCCGGAGTCCACGAGGACCCGCCATTCGGTCGCCTTGCGGAGGAGTTCCACCACCCGGGGTGTCCTGGCCACCTTCGGCGGTTTGAGATTCCCCCGGCAGTCCGGAACCGCGCTCACCACCTGGTCTGTGGCCATTTGGCGCGGCAGGGTGCCGACGTTGCCGTTTTCGAAGGCGGCCCCCTTGGGGCCGAGGCCGATCTCGACCCTCTGGTCGCGGTAGGTGGCCGTGGGGTTGCCTTTGTCGCCTTCCTGGCCGCTATAGACGATCCGGAACCAGACCTCGGGCTCGGCTTGGCGGTTAGTAGAGCGGCACATTTGGGGAGCCAGATGTTACGGTTCGCGAACCGCTGAGAATTCGGTAACGCGTACCAGATCTCGAGGGTCTTGCGACTGTGGATAAGCACCTTCTTCACGAGCTGGTGGAGGAGGTGCTTCTTTTTCGGGTTGGGCCCTTCGGCCATCACCTCTTCGAAGTTGTCTAGGAGGGACGAAAGCATCTCCTTGTCGATCGCCGGCAGCTCCAGCCGCTGCCGCCGGGCCTCCAGCGACCGCTTTTTGCCCTCCAGCTCCTCCATCCGGGCCCGTAGGTCCCGGACCTTCTCGTCGCACAGCTCCGCCTTCAGCGTTCCCTGCCTCGAACGCTTCGAAGTACCGGTCGATGGTCGAACGGATCTTTGCCGTCCGCCCCTCGATCCGGGCGATCTCCTTCTCCGGAGCGGGCTTCTCCTTGCGAACCAGCTTGTTCGCCTCGGCCCAGATGCGGGCCATGAACTGCTCGTCCCGGAACATGGTCTTGATGTCCTGAATGACCGCGGCTTCGAGGATGTCCGCCATCACGTAGTCCCGGTCGCGCTCGCGGTAGTTGGACCGTTTCGAGCAGACATAATACATATGGAGGACGCCCTTCTTTGTCCCTGAGGCCCCGAACATGTTGCTCCCGCACTTGGCGCACCGAATCATACCGGTGAGGAGCCGCTCGCTCCCGTTGCGGAACCGGCGCCCACTCCCGCTGGCCTGCACCGGCTGGACCGATTCAGGCTTCACGACGTTGGTGGTGACGGACGCGCATTTCCGGCATGACTCCGGTGTCAAGGGTCTTCTCCGGCGAATTGGGGCGATCTCCGAACATGCGGAATCCGGTATGGGTCGACCACTCACAAGCGATGGAAGACGCTTGTCCTCAACGCCCACGCCTTGTCGGACGCGGTAGGCGATCGACCTCGCGAAGACTTCTCCCCTGGCGAGAGGATGGAAGGCAAGAGCCTATACTAGCAACAGGAGGACAACCTGTCCGGAAAGGCGATATCCCGGATGCGCATCCGAAGCGCGTCTCCCGATCGGCTGGTGTTCGATACGGAAAACATCGGTGCCGTGCGCTACCTGCTGATGCCCATTTTCCATCCGGGCGATATGCAGACGATTACCTTCCTCGACCGCGAGGCGCAGGACGTCTGGCGTTATTGCAGCATCCTGCGCACGGGAAAGAATGCGAGCCTGTTGACCGCGGGGTACGAGGCACCCTCCATCAACCGGGCAGTGGCATTGACCGATACCTGGCCGGCATTCCGACCGACAAGGAGCCTCCCGCGGCCCCATGACTCGGCCGCCTTGAGGACTCCTCCAAAAGGAAGACATCCATGCGTTTGCCCGACGGGGTAGTGCTGCACTTATTCCGCATCGTCCTCGTCGTGCAAGGTTGTGCCACGATGGCTAGGGTAGCAAAACAGGAGTACATCCGGGTAAGATCCGCAATGTTCACTCCGGAGATCGCGATTACTCTGGAGAATTCCCTCATCGATACCTACTAAGGACAGGACGAAATGATTGTTGCCGGGGTGTATAAAGATCCAATGGGAGGAAAGACGATGACGGAAATCGGGATTGATGATGTTCAGAAACGATAAACGAACGGAAACAGGAACGGATCCGGACGCCGGTCGGCAATGCTCCACCCTGAGGCGAATCGCCCGTCGGGCGATGATCGAGCGCGGATTGCTGCCCGATTTTTCCCCCGCGGTGCTCGCCGAGCTCGACGGTATCCGGGCGACTGCAGCCGGGAGTTCCGCGTGGCCGCGCGATATGCGCAATCTCCCCTGGGCTTCGATCGACAATGACGACTCTCGTGACCTGGACCAGCTCACCGTCGCCGTCACGATGCCGGAGGGCACGGTGAAGATCCTCGTCGCGATCGCGGATGTGGACGCCATCGTCCGGCAAGGCAAGGCGATCGACGATCACGCCCGGCATAACACTACCTCGGTCTACACCGCCGCCGAGATCTTTCCCATGCTTCCCGAGAAGCTGTCGACCGATCTCACGTCGTTTGGCTACCGGGAAGATCGCCCCGCCATCGTCATCGAAATGGTCTTTAACGAGGATGGGTCGCTTCGTGGCTCGGATCTCTACGGTGCGACGGTCCGCAACCATGCAAAGCTTGCCTACAACAGCATTGCGGCCTGGCTGGAAGGCAAAGGGCCCGCCCCGGCCCCGATCGCCGACGTCGAGGGGCTCGCCGAGAACCTGCGCATCCAGGACCGTGCAGCGCAACAGCTGAAGGCATTCCGGCACGAGCACGGAGCGCTCGATCTGGAAACGATCGAGGCGCGCCCGGTGTTCGACGGGGGTGTGATCCGGGACCTGGAAGCCGAGCGGAGAACTCGCGCGAAAGAGCTCATCGAGGACTTCATGATCGCGGCCAACGGGGTGACCGCTCGGTACCTGAAAGCCAGGAAATACCCCTCCCTGCGGCGCGTCGTCCGCTCCCCCAAGCGGTGGGAACGGATCCTCGAGGTGGCTTCCCGATACGGCGCAACGCTTCCGCAGGAGCCCGCCTCGAAGGCCTTGGCGGAGTTCCTGGCCGTCCGCAAGGCCGCCGATCCTCTCCGCTTCCCCGATCTTTCGCTCACCATCATCAAGCTGATGGGGGCCGGCGAATACGTGCCCGAATTTCCGGAGGAGACGGCTCCCGGTCATTTCGGGCTCGCGGTCAGGAATTACGCCCACTCCACGGCCCCGAACCGGCGGTACCCCGATCTCATAACCCAACGGCTGCTCAAGGCCGCCCTCACGGGATCGCCGATGCCGTATGGCCGCGACGAGTTGGTGGAGCTGGGCCGCCACTGCACGGAAAAGGAAAACGACGCGAACAAGGTCGAGCGCCTGGTCGGAAAATCCGCGGCGGCCATGCTGCTGGCGCCGAGAACCGGGGAGCGGTTCGACGCGATCGTCACCGGCGCCGCGGACAAAGGGACCTGGGTCCGTCTCCTTCACCCCCCCGTGGAAGGCAGGCTGATTCACGGCT
>CAYWOT010000261.1:0-3518 GCA_964459975.1 uncultured bacterium | reverse complement strand
AGGGGCACGACGTTTCGGATGGTGTTGTCGCCGCTCGCCAGCATGCCGGGGGGAAGCTTGACGGCCGTGGGAACCCCGTATCCCGCCAGGCGGATGTCCCGACTCATCATGTTCACGGCGGCCCGCAGGTTCTGCTGGGCTTCCGCGACCTGGTTCTGCGTCGTGAACGACGCATGCTGAAACGTGAACGTGGCGTAGGCGGCCGTTACCGCGATGGCCAGAATCACGAAGGCCGCCATGACCTCCACGAGCGTGAAGCCCGCCTCGGAGACCCTTCCTGCGCCCCCGTTCCCTTCCACCGTCGACCGTTCCGGGTTCCGCATCGTCGTTAGACCCCCACGTCGGATCGCTGGGTCACGAGCATGACGTTGTGCCAGCTCTGCCGGTCATCCTGCCAGCACACCCACACCGTGATCCGTTTCAGCGTCGACGAGAGGATCTCCACGCGCCACACCCGTGAGAACGTCGTGCCCTGCACGGGCGGCGGCGGCGGGGGGTTCACTCCCGCGGCGCCGGGCAGGTTCCCGTATCGCGGCTTCATGGTCCCCGTGTCGAATCCCGTCGTCGGCGAAGAAGTGATCGCCGCAAACGGCATGTCCTTCAACTGCTCCAGCAGGTCCTGCGCCAGTTGCGTGGCGATGGTGGACTTCGACGCCAGCGCGTTCCCCTTGATCGCCGTCGTCTGAAGGAGCGCGAGCGCCAGGAGACCGACGGCCAGAATCGTGATCGCCACCAGGACCTCGATCAGGGAGAACCCCCCCTCCCGGTTTCCGCTAGATCGTCCCATTGGAAAGCCTCGCCTTCCCCGTCCAGCAGAAAAGCTGGATCGTCGCCGTTTCCCCGGCTCCGCTCGAGAGGTGCACCGCCGCGTCGTCGAGCTCGGTAACCACCCCTCCGGGAGCGGCGGAAGACCGCCGGTACACGTCGCCGGCGGGGTTGAACAACAGGAAGAAGTGCGAACCGCTTGCCGTGGCGGTCGTCGCCCCGAGCGTGTAGCGGACGTCGGTGATCGACGCGTCGAAGGGAGCGGCGACCGTGGCGCGGGCCGGCGTAAAGTCGTTCGAGGCCGCTCCCGCTGCATCGCCCTGCAGCAGCGTGGCCGTGCCCGTGTCGATGTCGATATCCAGAATGTATTGCCTGCCCATCGAAACCGCCCGGGTCCTCGCCTCCTGCAACTCGGAAAAGACCTCCCGCTGGAACCCGACGAACCGGTTGTGCCGGTTCCAGCGCTGGAGGTTGGCGAAGGCAAGCGTCGTCCCGATCGCGATGATCGCCAGGACGATCATGATTTCGACGAGCGTGAATCCGCGCTCTGACCGCATGGCTTCCTCCCGGGGAACCAGACAGGCAAGAACCGTACCCGCTGGGCCATCCACGCAATGACCTGATTTTCAAGCGGAACCGTGCCTGGCCGGAGGGGCGGACGACAAAAGAAGTTAAGCGGGATTAAAAATTTTTACGTCGCCGGGGTCGTCAAGGCGCCTCTTCGCGGGACGTGAGCGCGTGAACGAGAGCCGACAGGGCCGGCCCCGCCTTTTCCCGCAGATGGACGTCCGTCACCGATCGCGTCAGGGCGGTCTCCTCGGGGTTGATCTCGACGACCGCCGCGCCGTTCTCGCCGGCGAGCCGGGGGATGTCGCACGCCGGCGCCACTTCCGCGGACGTTCCCACGACCAGGAGAACGCCGCAGCGTTGCGCTTCGGTTTCCGCCTCTTCCTGCGCCGCCTGAGGGATCGCCTCTCCGAACAGAACCAGATCGGGCTTCAGGATCCGCCCGCATCGGCAGCGCGGGACCACGTCCTGCCGGACCGTCTCCCGGGTCCGATACCGGGCTCCGCACCGCAGGCAGACCAGCTCCTCCGCGTTCCCGTGGAACTCGATCACGCTGCGGGACCCGGCCGCCTGGTGCAGACCATCCACGTTCTGCGTGATGACCGACCGGAGGATGCCGAGCCGCTCCAGATCGGCCAGGCCGGCGTGCGCCGCGTTGGGAGCGGCGCGGAACAGCACGTCGAGAAACCCGAAGAGCATCGACCAGACCTTCTCCGGATCCCGGAGGAAGACGTCGATGCTCGCGTATTCCGCGGGGTCGTACCGGCTCCACAGTCCCTGTGCGCCGCGGAACGCGGGGATCCCGCTCTCCACCGAGATTCCCGCGCCGGTCAGCGCGACGGCGTTTCCGCGGCCCCGGAGCAGCCGCGCCGCTTCCCTAAGAGCCGGTGTCACGAAGGTCGGCCGTTCCGTCGCCGCGCATCATCCTTTCAGGAACGATCCAAGCTTGAGCGCCAGACCCATGTCTCCGGCGACACGCAGCTTCCCGGTCATGAAGGCCATCTGCCCGTTGAGCTTTCCGGAGAGCATGTCAAGAAAGTCGGCTTCCGCCATCGTGACCGTGCAGTCCGCGCCCGGACGGGGACCCGCGGACACGGATGCCTTGTCTTCCTTCATCACCAGGCTGTAGGTCTCCTCCCCAACCTGGAACTGGTAGGCGGCATTCATTCCCGCGAGCCTCGCCGGGTCCGCGTTCAACCGGGCTTCCAGCGAGTCGAAAAATCCCTTGACGGTGGTTTCGGCCATGATGCGTTCCTCCTTCGATGCGCGCGAAACTGAATGGATGTTCAATTGCTCGACGCTAGCACCGCCCCGGAACGGTTGTCAACGCCGCAGCCGGACCGCTGTCCCCGCCCCCACGCCATCCCCCGCCGATGTATGATGGGGACCATGCGCGTCTTCGGCCTGACCGGAGGAATCTGCACCGGGAAAAGCACGGTCGCCCGCCTGTTCCGGGAGGAGGGCATCCCGGTCGTGGACGCGGATGCGATTGCCCGACGTCTCACCGCGCCGGGAACCGCCGTCCACGCCGACGTCGTACGGCTCTTCGGTCCCGAAATTCTCCTGGCCGACGGCCGGATCGACCGCGCGCGCGTCCGGGCCATCGTCTTCGCCGACCCCGCCCGGCGAACGGCCCTGGAGGCCGCTCTCCACCCCAGGATTCTTGCGGGGATGCGGCAGGCGCTCTCCGCGCTCGCCTCCGAGGGTCACGACGTCGCCGTCGTCGAGGCGGCGTTGATCCACGAACTGCCGCGCCGCGGAATGTTCGACGCGGTGATCGGCGTGCGTTGCGGGCGCGAACGGCAGCTCGCGCGCCTCATGAGCCGCGACGGCATCCCACGCGAAGAAGCTGAACGGATCGTCTCGTCGCAGATGGATGCCGACGAGAAGGCGCGGGCATCCAACTACGTCATCGACAACTCGGGTTCGCTCGCCGAAACGGCCGCGCAGGTCCGCGCGGTCGCCGCGACCCTTTTGCGCCCGATTCCCGGAGCCTGAAGGGAAGCGGCTCCGCGGCGCCGGCCGCCTACCCCCTACCCCCCGGCGCGAAACGGCGCGTACGGCTTGCCGCACGCCCGGGCCACCCCCGCAAACGTCACCTGCCCCCCGAACGTGTTCAGTCCCGCCCGGAGCGCGGCGTCCTTTCGGATCGCGGGAAGAACACCGGCCCGGACGAGCGTCCGGAG
>CAYWOT010000260.1:2592-3519 GCA_964459975.1 uncultured bacterium | reverse complement strand
TTGAACCAGCGACCCCTTGCACCCCATGCAAGTGCGCTACCAGGCTGCGCTACGCCCCGACCTGCGAGAAACCTATCCTACTCCGTCCCACCCTCCTTGTCACGACGAATGCGAGAGACGTTGCTTCACGCGCGCCCGAAGTCATCCTCCAGCCGCTCGATGTCGTCTTCTCCGAGGTAGGATCCCGTCTGCACCTCGATGAAGATCACATCCTCCTTCCCCGTACTCTCGATCCGGTGCACGGAGCCCGTCGGGATGTCGACGGACGTCCCTGCGCAAACCCCGATCGTTTCCCCGTCGCGCGTGACCCGTCCATCGCCCTGCACGACGTGCCAGTGTTCCGCCCGGTGCCTGTGCCGTTGGAGACTCAGGCGCTTGCCGGCGCGCACCAGAATTCGCTTGACCTTGCACGCCGGATCTTCGTACAGCACCAGATAGTGGCCCCACGGACGGTCTCCCCGCTCCCCCGCCCACGCGGGACCGGCGTCCTTCGGATTCATTTGAGCATCTCGTAGATTTTTTCCAGGTCCTTTTTGACCTTCAGGAGAACGGCGCGGTGCTTTTTTTCCTCGAGATCGAAGCCCAGCTGCCTGGTCCGTTCCTTCATCCTTCCGCGCAGTTTCTTCTGCGCTCCCTCGATGGTGAACCGCTCTTCATAAAGAAGGCGCTTGATCTCGAGCAGCGTTTGGACTTCGTGCCGCTTGTACACCCGATGTCGAGAGCGGTTTTTTGCGGGAGCGAGGTTGAATTCCGTTTCCCAGAACCTTACCACGTAAGGTTTTACGCCCAGAAGGGCGCTTACCTCTCCAATCTTAAAGTAGAACTTGTCCGGGATTTCGGGAACCGCCACTGCTGCCCCCGGAAACAGCCTACGAATTTTCTTCGTTGATGTATGCCTTCAGGATCTGGCTCGGACGGAATGTGAGC
>CAYWOT010000260.1:0-2582 GCA_964459975.1 uncultured bacterium | reverse complement strand
TTCGTCCCTTTCGGGGACGTTTATCCCGGAGAATGAAGTTGCCGAAGCCGGAAATCTTGATCTTTTCTCCGTCCTTGAGAATATCCTTCATCGTATCGAAGATCGTCTCGACGATATCCTGCGACTCCTTCTTCGAGAGGCCGCCGACTTTCTCGTACACGATCTCCACTAGGTCAGCCTTGGTCATAGCGTCCCCCCTTTCCGGTCGGATATTACGAGGCGCGGATCGTTCCGCCGAAGCGATTCTCCAATAGTTTTACTACCTTGGTATGTATACTATGGACGTCGGTCTCCGTCAAGGTTCTGTCTTCCGCCTGGATGCGGACGCGGATCGCCACGCTTTTCTTCCCCGCACCGATTTTCTCGCCGGTAAATACGTCGAAAACCGCGGCCTCCCGGATCTCGGGAGAGAGCTCGCGGATCATGGCGAGCGCGTCGCCCACCGGGACGGCTTCCGGGACGACGCACGCAACATCCCGAAACACGGGCGGGAACCGCGGGATCGGTCGGAACTGCTCGGCCCGCGGCGCGGACGCAGCGCTCCGGATCCGAACTTCCGCGTAATACGTGCCCTCCGGGATCTCGAGGGCGGCGAGCAGCCGCCGACGCACCGCGCCGACCCAGCCGATCGTCTGCCCCTCCTTCCAGATTTCCGCCGCTTTTCCGGGCTCCAGGAAGGGGCGGGAGACCGGAGGGACGAAGTGGACCGGACCGGAGTCGAGCAGGCGAAGAAGGGATTCGACGACGCCTTTCGCGTCGAAGAAATCGACCGGCTCCTTCCCGGAGCTCCAGGTCCCGGGCATCCGGCACCCGGTCATGACGAAAGCAAGCCGATCCTCCTCGAAATGCGTTTCGGCTAACGATTCGCCGAAGGCCTTTCCGACTTCGAAGATCCGGATGTCGTCGTGAAAACGCCTTACGTTCGTCTCCACGTTGTGAAGGAGCCCCATTAACAGGGACGGACGCATGATGGTCGCATCGTCGGAAATCGGGTTTGTCAGCCTCAACGCATCGGAAGGATGGAACTCCAAAAGGTCCGCATATCGTTCCCATTCCTTGCCGGAGGTGAACGAATAGTTGATGGCTTGGGAAAACCCTTCGATTCTCAGGAACTCGGCGATCCGCTCCGTCTCGGCGTGGAACCGGTCGTCCGCGGAAAACTCCGGGGCGCCCGATTCCGGATAGGTGCAGGGAATTTTGTCGTAGCCCGAGAGCCGGGCGATTTCCTCGATGAGATCGATCTCCCGCTCGATGTCGAAACGGTAGGCGGGAACGCGGACCTGCCAGCTCCCCTCCTCTCCTTCCGCCGCCCCGAAGCCGAGGCGCGTGAAGATCTCCGCGCATTCCCGTTCGGGACAACTGCGTCCGATGATCCGCGTCGCCCGGGACGGCCGGAACGGCACCATCCGCCCGGCGGCCACGTCGTCCCCTCCCACGTCGAACGACCCGACGGCCGTCGTGAACGGGGAAAAGCGGGCCAGAAGCGACACGGCGCGGTCGGCGGCATACAGCGTTCCGGAGGGGTCGACACCCCGCTCGAACCGGTACGAAGCCTCCGTGGACAACCCCAGCCGCCTTCCGGTGGTCCGGATGGACGCGGGGGCGAAATGCGCGCTTTCGAACAGGATCCGTGTGGTCCCGGGGAGCACCTCCGTGTTTTCCCCCCCCATCACACCGGCCACGGCCACCGGCCCCTCGGCGTCCCAGATCAGCAGCATCTCCGGAAGAATCTCCCGGCTCACGCCGTCCAGGGTCGTAAACCGGCGAGCCACCCCGGATCTCCGCACATCGATGCGGGCGCCCGCGAGCCGGTCGAGGTCGAATGCATGCATCGGCTGACCGAGCTCGAGGAGCAGGTAATTGGTGATGTCCACGATGTTGTTGATCGGCCGAATGCCGCAAAGCGCCAGGCGCCGCTGGACGAGCGGCGGCGAGGCGGCGATCGTCACGCCGGTGATTACCCGGGCCGAGTAACGCGGGCACAGGTCGCGGTCCGTCACCGCAACCTGGGCGATTCCGCCGGCCGGCGGTCCGTCCTCCTTTACCGACACGTCGGGAAGCACCAGACGGGCACCGGTGATCGCCGCCACCTCCCGGGCAACGCCGAGAACGCTCAGGCAGTCGCCCCGGTTCGGCGTGATCTCGACGGTGAGCACCCAGTCGTCCATCCCGACCGCGGGGGCGAGCGGCGTTCCCGGCCGGCTGGCGGGGGGAAGGATCAGGATTCCGGCGGCTTCGTCGGAGATGCCCAGTTCCTGTTCCGAACAGAGCATGCCCTCCGAGACCTGGCCACGGATCTTGGCCTTCGCGATCGCCATGCCGTTGGGAAGACGGGCGCCGACCCGGGCCAGAGCGACGACATCTCCGGCCTTCATGTTCTTCGCGCCGCAAACGACGGGCAACTCCCGGCTTCCGTCGCTGACCCGGCACAGGGAGAGCTTGTCCGCGTTGGGGTGCGCCCCAAGGGAAAGAATCCGGGCCACGACGACGTCCTCGAGCCCTTCCTCGAGGTACCGGCAGGACGAGACTTCCACACCCGCCGTCGTCAGGGCTTCTCCGATTTCCCTCGGGGCGAGCCCGGA
>CAYWOT010000259.1:0-3525 GCA_964459975.1 uncultured bacterium | reverse complement strand
GTTGCCGGAGGGCGACAGCACCGGCGCTACCGTCGGAAAAACCAGATCAGGAAAGAGACGATGACGCTGATGATCAGACAGGTGGTCAGCGGGAAATAGAAGGTGAAGTGTTCGCGCCGGACGACGAAGTCTCCGGGCAGCTTGCCGAGCCACCCGACGCGGTCCGCGAGCAGAAGAAGGAGCCCGAGGCCGGCCAGAACGGCCCCGATGACCAGCAGGGTTTTCCCCAACGAAGCCATGAGCATATTCTCGCTCATTTCGTTCCGAATACCGTCTTCAGCAGGTCCGTGACCCGCGCGGCCGGATCCGTCCGGATCTTCTTCTCTTCCTGCCCGACCATGTAGAAGAGGCCGTCGAGCGCCTTTTCGGTCACATACTGGTCGAGGTCGAGCGTTTCGGCCTTCATGAACGGCAGCGCGGCATACCGGCCCATCATCTCCTTGTAATTCCGGGTCGCCCCCACGTCGTTCATGCTGGCGGAGATGACGGGCTTGAACGCGTCGGAGAGCTTGCCGCGGGTCTTTTCCCGGAAGAAGTCGGTGGCCGCCGTGTCGCCGCCTTTGAGAATCTGTTTCGCGTCCTCGAAAGTCATGTCGCGGATGGCCGAGAGGAAGATCGTTTTCGCCTGCGGGGCAGCCTTTTCCGCCGCGCGGTTCATACTGAGGACGAACTCGTCCACCTGCCTCCGGTACCCGAGTCTCCCGAGCAGATCGGCGACCTTGCGAATATCCTCGGGCACGAGGATCTTGATGGCCTGATTGCCGAAATACCCGTCCTTGGGGGATACGAGGTTCACGGCATTGCCCGTTCCGAGCGTGAGGGCCTCCTTCAATCCCCGGACGACCTGGCTGTCGTCGGGTTCCGCCCTCGGGGCAACGTTTCCGATCCCCTTCACGATGTCGTCGAAAAGCCCGGCCCGGGAGGGAAACGGGATCAGTGCGATCCCGAGAGCCAGAAGAAGCGCGGCCGATCTCATCTCGATCCTCCCCGAATGACACCCGCTTCCACGTCCATGGAATGATTTCCTGCGCGACCGATCGATCCGCGTCGCGTCACCCGTCTCCGAAGAGCCCCTCCTGGCGGAGAGCGTCACTGGGAGGAGGGACCCCAAGGTGTCGATATGCGGCCGGGGTGGCGACACGCCCTCTCGGCGTTCGCTTCAGAAACCCCTGCTGAATGAGAAACGGTTCGTACACGTCCTCGATGGTGTCCCGCTCTTCGCTGACCGACGCCGAAATCGTGTCCACCCCTACGGGCCCTCCATGGAACTTCTCGAGGATGACCCGGAGGATCTTCCGGTCCATCACGTCGAGACCCTCCCGGTCCACCTCCATCTGCAGAAGGGCGTGGTCGGCGATTTCGCGGTGGATCGTTCCGTCGCCGCTCACCTGGGCGAAATCCCGCACCCTCTTCAACAGACGGATGGCCACGCGAGGTGTCCCGCGGGAGCGCCGCGCGATTTCGCGCGCTCCGTCGTCGTCCACCGAGATCGAAAGCGAGGCCGCGCCCCGCCGGATCACCTCGGCAATCTCTTCGGGACGGTAATATTCCAGCCGGAAATGGACGCCGAAGCGGTCGCGCAAGGGGGAGGTGAGAAGGCCCGTCCGGGTCGTGGCGCCCACCAGCGTGAACGGCGGCAGAGCGAGCCGGATCGACTTCGCAGACGGCCCCTGCCCCAGGATAATGTCCAGAGCGAAATCTTCCATGGCCGCGTACAGCAGTTCCTCGACAACCCGGCTCAAGCGGTGGATCTCGTCGATAAACAGGACGTCGCCCGGCTCGAGCGCGGTCAGGATGGCCGCGATGTCCCCTTTTCGCTCCACCGCCGGCCCCGACGTGGTGCGGATTCCCGTTCCCATCTCTCCGGCGATGATGTGCGCGAGGGTGGTCTTTCCCAGGCCAGGGGGCCCGGACAGGAGCACGTGGTCAAGCGGCTCCCGCCGGTTTTTCGCGGCCGCAAGAAACGTCTTCAGGTTGGAGACGACGGGAGCCTGCCCGATGAAGTCCGCAAGGCGCTTCGGCCGCAGGGAGAGGTCGAACGGTCCTTCCCCGCTTCCCGGTTTCGGATCGACGATGCGTCCGTCCATGCGCCCTCCCGCCTGTCGCGCCCGTCTACCGGCGCGGACCCGAGAGCCGCCGCAGCGCCCCCCGGATGAGGACCTCGGCAGGGACCTCGGCGCCAGCTTCCCGCCGCATGCCGGACACGACGACCTGCGCCTCGGCCCGAGCGAATCCCAGCGCGACGAGCGCCTCGGTCGCTTCGGCCTCCGGCTCGGAGCCGGCCGCAGTCCCGCCTGCCGCCTCGGCGGGACTGCATTCGATCGAAACTTTCCTCAAGCGATCGGGAAGCTCGAGGGCGATCCGCTGCGCCAGTTTCTTCCCGACGCCGGGGACACGGGTGAACGGAACCGCGTCCCCGTGCGCACATGCGGCGAGCACACCCGCGATCCCCATCACCGACAGGACCGCGAGGGCGGACCTCGGACCGACCCCGCTCACGCCGATGACCGAAAGAAAGACCTCCCGCTCCGTCTCGGACGAGAATCCGAAGATCTCCGCTCCCCCTTCGCGCATGTGAACGAAGGTGCGCAGATGGCAGGAGTCGCCGTCCGTCCCGAGGTCGGCCCGGGTCAGCGACGAGACGTACACCCGGAAGCCGATTCCCGCGCACTCCACCACGACGAAGTCCTTGCCCTCGCCCGACAGGCGGCCGCGCAGATGGTCGATCATGGTCGTCCATCATACCATTTCCGCCCCGTACGGCAACGCGCGCACACACGGCCGGAAGCGATTCGGAAGGCACGGTCCGGGGAAACCACCCGTGTGCCGACGATTCATTCGACGACAGGGCGCCAATATGGCCAAATTTCGCCGAAACGGCAAGATCGCGCAATCGACCCACGGACACGATTGCTCGGTACCGGCCTTCCGGATCACCGGTTCTCCGTTCACAATTCGTAGGATACCAACGCTCCCCTCCCGAGACGGCTGGTTGGCACGTTCCTTGTTATTTTCACGGATAACACAGCCGAAGTCGCAGGGAACCAACAGGACCGGCGCACAGAACCCGTGCTCAGGAGGCTGTCATGGAAAGGAATCTCAAAAATTTCGGTGAGGGAGTCAAGGCCTTCGGGCGGATGTGTTCGGTTGCGATCCGGCAGGCGCGGCAGAGCGAGATCGACGTGCTCTCGAGAGGACGGATCCGTGAACGCTACGGGGCGGGGGCAGAGTCCTCCACCCGTCCTCGCCATACCGAGGCGGTTGCGCGGGCAGGCAACGGGGTGCACGTCATCCGGAGATGCTGGGCCGAGGCCAACCGGCAGGCGACGCAAAGCGAGATCGACGTCCTCGCACGACGGCGGTTTCGAGCCTTTCACGAACCGGGCGGATCGGACGGCGTAGCCCGGGGACAGAAGCCGCCGGAGGAAAAGACGGGCTACCCCTGCGCCCATCCGGGCCAGGCGGCGCATTCGCTCCAGGGCAGCTGCTAGGCGAGCCCTCCGCCCTTGCTGATGCGGAGCCGCT
>CAYWOT010000258.1:0-3538 GCA_964459975.1 uncultured bacterium | reverse complement strand
TGGCGGTAAGCGTGGACAGCGTTTACTCGCACAAGGTCTGGCAGGAGGTGGAGCTATCTAAAATGGTAGAAGGCGGCGTGCCGTATCCGATGCTCTCGGATCCGGGAGGCAGGATCGGGACCTTGTACGGAGTGTATGACGACGGCAGCGGAGTGGATGTTCGAGGCCGCTTCCTCGTCGATCCGGAGGGAGTCGTCCAGGCCATGGAGGTGATAACCCCGCCGGTGGGACGGAACGTTGCGGAGGTCTTGCGTCAAGTGATGGCGTTTCAACACCACCAGAAAACGGGTGAACTCATGCCTTCCGGCTGGCAGCCCGGCAGGGCGACCTTGCCGCCGGAGACGGAGACCTTGAAGATGGCCGGCAAGGTTTGGGAGGTCTGGAAACCGGAGTAGACCGTTTCAGGCACTGTCTCCGGACGGTTTTTTCGCAGCGCCCGCGATTTTGTCCAATGCGGGCGGGTGATGCGGGGCGACGGGCTTCCGGATTCCTGGGCAACAAGCCCGCCCCCGCATTCTCATGTCTGTTGCGGAACGGGATCGTGCTGCTCACGGCGCACGAAGTGCCGGAGCGCCCCGTCGGAACGCTCTTTTTTGCGGTTCCGGTTGTTCGCCATGGGTCCCGACGCCGCGCGAATTCGTCGAACGCGGGATGGAGCGGGCAAAGACCCTCTTCCCTAGAGTGTCCGTAAGCCATTCGAAGGCCGGCAAGAGCAGGCTGAAGAGCTGCCGCAAATAGGGACGTTAACCCTAATGTTCCCCGGCGGAAATTCCGATAACAGGAATGGTACTTTTTTGCACCGTCCGTCTGAAAACTGTCGGATGGTGACGGAACGACTGCTCCGGTGTTCGCGAGAACCGAAACCTGGAGGCGACGATAAGCTTCCGGCCGACCTTTTACCGAATTGCGGGAATGCTGGCGGCGTGGCTCGTCGCGTTCAGCGTGGCGGCGACCGCCATTGCTTCCGATTCGTTGACGCCCCGGGAGCAGGAGTGGCTGCGCCGGCACCCCGTCATCCGGCTCGCCCCCGACCCGCATTTTCAGCCCGTCGAATTCTTCGACCGCGAAGGGCGCTACCAGGGCGTGGCGGCGGACTTCGTCCGCCTCCTCGAACATACGCTCGGCGTGAAGATCACCATCGTCCGGCTCAAGGATTGGGACGAGGTGATGGCGAAGTTCAAGCGGCGCGAGGTGGACCTCCTCGGGGCGATCGTCCCGACCGCGGACCGTAAGTCGTTCGCCCGGTTCACCGAGCCTCTCGTGACGGTTCCGGGCGGGATCTTCACGAGCGACCCGAACGACCGGGATCTGACCCTCGACGACCTCAGGGGGAAGAAGGTCGCGGTCGTGTCGAACTACACGGCCCACGACATCCTTAAGAGCCTGTACCCGGACCTGGTCCTCGACGTCGTGCCGGATGTTTCCACGGGCCTGGCCAAGGCGTCTCTGGACATGGTCGACGCCTACGTGGAGAACATGGCGAGCGCCACGTATTTCGCGCGGAAGGCCGGGATCACGAACCTGCGCCTCGCGGGCTCGACGGGCTTCGCCTACCGGTGGTCCATCGGCGTCCGGAGGGACTGGCCGGAGATGGTGCCGATCCTGAACAAGGGGATCGCGGCGATCAGCGATGCGCAGCGTCAGCGGACCCTCGATCGCTGGATCGCCATCCGGGCGGCCGGGGGGCGTCCGGACAAGGCGGAACTCGTCGTCGGCGCCGTCACCATCCTTGTCCTCCTCCTTCTGGTCTCGGCGGTCTGGAACCGGTCGCTGCGGAAGGCGAGGGCGGCGGCCCAGTCGAACGAGCGCCGGTTCAAGACGCTTTTTCAGAACGTCGCCGATCCCATCTATATCGTGGATCCGTCCGGGCGAATCGTCGCGGCCAACGAGCAGGCCGCCCGCGAGACCGGGTATTCCCCGGAAGAACTGCTGCGGATGCGGGTGGCCGACATCGCCGTGAGCGCCCGGCCCGAAGAGACGGAAGCGGACCTCGTGGAGACCTTCGCGCGGAAGACCCGGACGTTCGAGTCGGTCCACCGTCGGAAGGACGGGACGACGTTCCCGGTCGAGCTCAACGTTCGCACGGTCGAATACGACCGCCGGCCCGCCGCCGTCGGCGTCGCGCGGAACATCACCGACCGCAAACGGATGGAGGAAGCGCTGCGCGAAACCGAGGAGCGGTACCGCCAGCTCTTCGAGGGGATCTCCGATGCGGTCTTCGTACTCGGCATCGACGCGGGCAACGTGCCCGGGCGGTTTCTCGAGGTGAACGAAGTCGCCTGCCGGCGGCTCGGGTACACCCGGGAGGAGCTTCTGCAGATGTTTCCCGCCGACATCGATGCGCCGGAATCCACCGTGGATGTCCGGTCGATTTCGGAGCGAATGGCGAGAGGAGAGAGTGCCCTGTTCGAACAGGTCCACGTCGCCCGGGACGGCCGCCGGCTTCCCGTGGAGATCAACATGCGGAGCTTCACGGTGCAGGACCGCAGGGTCGTGCTGGCGGTCGTCCGCGACATCGCGGACCGGAAGCGGGCGGAGGAAGAAAAGGAGGAGCTGCAGTCCCAGCTCCAGCAGGCGATGAAGATGGAGGCGGTGGGCCGGCTGGCGGGGGGCGTGGCCCACGACTTCAACAACATCCTGACCGCCATCATCGGAAACGTGACCCTGGCGCTCATGAAGATCGGGCCGTCCGACCCGGCGGCGGCCATGCTCGCGGACGTCAACACGGCGGCGGAGAGGGCCGCGGCGCTGACGCGTCAGCTGCTGGCCTTCTCCCGAAAGCAGATCATCGAGCCCAAGGTCGTCGACCTGAACGACCTCATCGCCAACCTGTCCTCGATGCTCGTCCGCCTGATCGGGGAGAACATCGAGCTGACGACGGATCTCGGCGCGGATCTGAAGCGGGTGAAGGTCGATCCGGGTCAATTCGAGCAGATCCTGGTCAATCTCGTCGTCAACGCCCGCGACGCCATGCCGGACGGAGGCCGGCTCTCGATCGAAACCTCTCACGCGGACGCGATGCACGCGCCGCTCGCCGGTTCCGCGCGCGCGCGGTCGGACCGATACGTCGTGCTCTCGGTCCACGACACGGGGCACGGGATGAGCGCGGAGGTCCTGGAACACCTGTTCGAGCCGTTCTTCACGACGAAGCCGACGGGGAAGGGGACCGGCCTCGGGCTGCCGTCGGTCTACGGAGCGGTGAAGCAGGCGGAAGGGTTCATCGAGGTCGACTCGCAGGTCGGAGCGGGCACGACCTTCCGGATCTTCCTCCCCCAGGCTGCGGAGGACGCGCCGGAGCGGGCTCGCGACGACATGCCGCCGAGCGTGAACGGCGGCTCCGAGACGGTTCTCGTCGTGGAGGATGAGGACATGGTGCGGGACCTGTGCGTCCGGATCCTCGGGCGGTTCGGGTATCGGGTGATGCACGTCCGCAACGGCCACGAGGCCGTTGTCCTGGCGGAGACCCACGGCGGGCGAATCGACCTTCTCCTGACCGACGTGGTCATGCCGGAGATGAACGGACGCACGCTTGCCGAGC
>CAYWOT010000257.1:0-3553 GCA_964459975.1 uncultured bacterium | reverse complement strand
GATTTCGTCGGCGGGCAGGCGGATCTTTCAAAACACGTGCTCCGGGCGATCGGCGTCCCCAGCGACGTGTGCACGGGATCGATCACCTTCAGCATGGGCAAGGACAATACTCCGGAGGAGGTGGACGTCGTCCTGTCGCTTCTTCCGGGAATCGTAACCCGGTTGTGGGAGATGTCGCCCACCTATCTGGATTATCAGAAATCGATGCGGCGGGGAGGATGACGGGGCCATGGCGAGCGGACCGTACAGCGCGAAGGTGATGGACCATTTCATGAATCCGCGGAACGTCGGGGAGATCGAGGACGCCAGCGGCGTGGGCGAGGTCGGCAACCCGGCGTGCGGGGACATGATGCGACTCTATCTGAAGGTCGAGGACGGCAGGATCGTGGACGTCCGCTTTCGTACGTTCGGGTGCGGGGCCGCGATCGCGTCGAGCTCCATGCTGACGGAGATGATCAAGGGCAAGACGATCGAGGAGGCGCAGGCGATCACCAACCAGCACGTGGCGGACGCGCTCGACGGGCTCCCGCCTGTGAAGATCCATTGTTCGGTCATGGCCGAGGAGGCCGTGAAGGCTGCGCTGGACGACTACCGCAAGAAGAACCCCGTTTGACAGGGACCGGTCGCAGGCGATGCTGGACCTGAACGAGGTCGAGATCTTGCAGCTGGCGCTCGTCCACGAGGAGCGGGCAAAGAGGTTCTACGAGCGGCTCGCGCGTGTGCAGGGAAACAGCCCGGCGGGGGACCTGTTCGCCTATTTGGCGATCGAGGAGGAAGGGCACGTCCGCAGGCTTTCTGCGGCATACGGGATCCCGGCGTTCGAGGCGGGATGGGAGGTGAAATACCTGCCGTACCTCATCGACCTCGACCGGCTCGCCTGGGAGGAAGGGGTCGACGCGGCCGGGACCGAGGGCCAAGACGCCGTGCGGAAAGGTCTGCTCATCGCAAAGAAGGCGGAATCCCACGCCATCGCCTTTTACGGCCGGGCGGGCGAGATGGCCGAGGACAGGAATACGGCCGGCGTCCTGCGTGTGCTGGAGTCCGAAGAGAGGCATCATCTCGCCAAGATCGAGGCGTTCTTGAACGATCTGTGAACGGCCGCGCGGCAATCCACCGTTCCGGAGGAAGGCATGGATACGACGAATCCCCTTGACGTAATGCGCATGGCGCTGGAACGCGAGAAGAGGGCGGTGCGGGACTACCAGGAGTTCGCCGCCACGGCGCGGGAGCCGGCGATCCGGGAGATGTTTCTCTTCCTCGTGGAGGAGGAGAAGAAGCACGTGAAGCTTCTCGAGGACGAAATCGACCGGGAAGTCCAGCAGGAGATGTAGAGCGCCCGCAACGTTTCCGCAGAGGACCTGGACGCCGCGGACCGGCCCGCCATTTCTTTTCATAGGGCCCGGCGGACCGGAAGGAGGTCCGATGCTTTCCTTGTACGACCCGGTTTCCCGGAAGAAGCGCCCGCTCGTTCCCCTGCGGCCCGGGCGGGTGGGAATCTACACGTGCGGGCCCACGGTGTATCGGTACGTCCACATCGGGAACCTGCGGACGTATCTGTTGACGGATCTGCTTCTCCGGAGCGTCCGGTTCGCCGGGCTTGTTCCGTTCTCCGTCCAGAACATCACCGACATGGGGCACATGCACCAGGAGCAGCTCGAGCACGTGGAGGACAAGGTCATCGCCGCGGCGCGGGCCGCGGGCAAGACGGCGCGGGAGATCGCCGCGTTCTTCACGGAGGCGTATTTCCGCGACTGCCGCCGGATGAACTTCCTCCCCGCGGACGTCTTCCCCCGCGCCTCGGCCCACGTGCCGGAGATGATCGCGCTGGCCAGGAAGCTCGAGGCCAAGGGAGCGACCTACGGCGCGGACGGATACCTGTACTGCGACGTCACGAAGGCGGTGGGGTACGGAGACCTTTCCGGCGCGGTCCTGGGCGAGGGGGAGGCGGCCGGTCGGACGGACGAGTCGATTCATCGGAAGAAGCGGCGCCCGGAGGATTTCGCGCTCTGGCTCGCCGCGACGCCGGGCCGGGAATTCCAGTGGGACAGTCCGTGGGGGCCGGGGTGGCCGGGGTGGCACGTCGAGTGCGCCGCGATGGCCTTGAAGTACCTGGGGCCGGAGTTCGACGTCCACGTCGGCGGCACGGACCTCAAATTCCCCCATCACGAGAATTCCCGTGCGATGGCCATGACCGCCACCGGCGCGCGGTTCGCGTCCGTCTGGCTTCACGGAGCGCATCTTCTGGTCGACGGGCAGAAGATGTCCAAGTCGATGAAGAACGAGTACACCCTGGACGACCTCGAGGAGCGGGGCACGAGCCCGTCGGAGTTCCGGTACCACTGCCTGACGCTGCATTACCGGACCCCGATGAACTTCACGTGGGACGCGCAGGAAGCGTCGTCGAAGGCTCTTGCACGGCTTCGCAAAGCGTTCGCGCGGGAGACCGGGGCCGCGGGCGCGCAGGAAGGAGGACCTTCAGCGGCCGAGTTCCGGAGCCGCTTCCGGGAGGCGGTCGAGGACGATTTGAACACGCCCCGGGCGCTCGCCGTCGTCCACGAGGCGGCCCGTTCCGCCCTTCCGGCCGACGAGGTGCGGGCGCTGGCCGGCGAGTGGGACGCGGTCCTGGGGGTCGGACTCCTGGAGGCCGCGTCCGGAGAGGCGGTTTCGACGGGCGAAACGGCCGAGGAGTCCGCGCCGGGCGAGGTGGTCGAACTTGCGTCCCGGCGGGACCGGCTGCGGCGCGAACGGAAGTTCCCGGAGGCGGACGCCCTCCGGGAGCGGATCCGTGCGGCCGGGTACGACGTCGTCGACCGGGAGGACGGCTCCGGAAGGCTGACGAAGCGATGACTGCACGAGGGACGAAGCGGACCAAGCGGGTGGCGTCGCTCGACGATCTGATGGAGATGACGCACGGCTACCAGCGTTCCATGGCCCTGTTCACGGCGCTTACCCTGGGAGTCTTCGCCGCGTTGTCGGACGGCCCGTCGGATGCCGTCTCGCTCGCCCGGCGGATTTCGGCCGATCCCCGGCGCCTCGCGATCCTGATGAACGCGCTGACGGCCGACGGGCTGCTCGAAAAGCGCGGACGGCGCTATCGGAACGGGAAGACGGCCGCACGGTTTCTCGTGGGGGGGGCGCGGTCGAAAGCCGACATCGTCCTGCACCAGTTCGACTGCTGGGCCGCGTGGACGGACCTGGCCGCCAAGATTCGGGGGGGGCGGAGACGGTCGGGGAGGTCTCCGGGGTTCCAGGATCACTTCATCCGCGGGATGGACAACAACGCCCGGGAGCGGGCCGCGCAGGTGGCGAAGCGGTTTCCCCTGCGGCCGGGGCAGCGGCTTCTCGACCTGGGCGGCGGGCCCGGAACGTACGCGCTGGCCTGGGCGAAACGGTACCGCAGGGCGCGGGTGTCCGTGTTCGACACGGCCGGGACGCTCGCGGTCACGAGGAAGATCTTCCGGGAGAAGGGTGTCTCGGGTTGCGTCGATCTTATGGAGGGCGATTTCCTGCGCGACCCGCTGGGCGGACCGTATGATTTCGTCTGGATCTCCCA
>CAYWOT010000256.1:227-3567 GCA_964459975.1 uncultured bacterium | reverse complement strand
CACCTGGGGCGGGGCGGTGGGCGTCGAGGCCAACCGGGGCATGCGCCTGCTCAAGCAGGGCAAGACCGTAGACGAGATCAAGGCGTACGTGGATACGACCTACACGAAGTACGGCACGTCCAACATGCCCTGACCGCCCATGACGTTTCGTCGGATCGGCTGGTTTCTCCTGCTGGCCTGCGGGCTGGCGGCGGTTCTCGTGCCGCTGCCGCTCCGTTCCGCCGCGCCCCGGGCACGAACCTTCCGGGTCGAGGCGGGACAGTTCGCCTTTTCGCCGTCCCGGATCGACGTCAACCCGGGCGACACCGTCACGATCGAGCTCGTAAGCAAGGACGTGGTGCACGGACTCTACGTGGACGCATACGGCGCCTCCGTCGTGGCCGATCCGGGGCAGACCGCGGCCGTGACGTTCGTCGCCGACCGACGGGGCTCGTTCCGCTTCCGATGCGACGTGTCGTGCGGCGCGCTGCACCCCTTCATGATCGGAAAGTTGAACGTCGGCCCCGACGTCCCCCTCGTGCGCGCGATCGGGCTCGCGCTCCTCGCCGTGGCGGGACTGTTCCTCTTCGCGCTTCCCCCGAGGCCGACGCAGACCGTGGACGGCGGCGGCACGCCGGCGCCATGAACCGGTTCGAGCTCACGCGCAACTCCCTGCTCAAAGGCGCGCTGAAACACCGGTATCCGCAGATGGCGGCCTTCGTCGCCATGCTGGCCGCGTACGTCTTTCTCATCGTGACGGGACTGGTCAGCACGCCGGTGGGGAGCAGCAACGCGGACATCGTCTTCGTGTGGATCGCGTGGTGGGCCATCCTGATCGTCGTCGCGGTCCCGCTCTTCGGGCGCGGCTGGTGTTCGGTCTGCCCGATCCCGCTCCCCGGCGAATGGCTGCAGCGCGGCGCGACCCTGTCCCCGCCGGGCCGGCCCCCCAGGCGCCTGCATCTGCGCTGGCCGAAGCCCTTGCGCAACATCTGGCTGCAGAACGTCTCCTTTCTCCTCCTGGCCCTGTTCAGCAGCGTCATCCTGACCACGCCGGCCGTCACGGCCGTGGTCCTCGCCTTTCTGCTTTTCGCCGCGCTGGTCTTGAGCATGGTCTTCGAGCGCCGCGCCTTCTGCCGATACCTGTGCCCGATCGGCGGGTTCATCGGCCTCTATTCGCAGACGGCGCCGATCGAGCTTCGGAGCAAGGACAAGCGGGTCTGCGCCGGATGCCGCGAGAAGCCGTGCTACAACGGCTCGCCTCTAGGCTACGGCTGTCCCTGGGACGTCTTCCCCGGCGGCCTGGCCAAGAACACGGAGTGCGGGCTGTGCCTGGAGTGCCTCCGCACGTGCCCTTACGACAACATCGGCGTCAACGTTCGGCCGTTCTCGGCGGACCTGGCCCGCCCTTCCGCGCGGCTCGACGAAGCCGTAAAGGCGTTCGTCATGCTCGGGTCGGCGATGATCTACGCCGGGATCTTCCTGGGCCCGTGGGGCGCGCTCCGGGACGCCGCCTACCGGGTCGGCACGGGCGCATGGTTTCTCTACGCCGGGGCGTTCCTGGCCGTCGTCTTCGTCCTCCTTCCCGCGCTCTTCGCCCTTTGCGCGGGGGCTTCCGGCGGCCGCCATCCGTTCAAGAGGCGCTTCTCGACGCTTTCGACCGCCCTCATCCCTCTGGGCCTGGGTTTTTGGGTCGCGTTCAGCCTGTCGTTCGTGCTGACCAACGGGGGCTACGTCATCGCGTCGGCGTCCGATCCGCTCGGCCTCGGCTGGAACCTCTTCGGCACGGCCGACTCCGCCTGGCACCCGCTTCTGTCCTCCGCGCTGGCACCCGCGCAGACTCTTTTTCTCGTCGGCGGACTGGGCTGGGCTTCGCGCACGGCGCAGCGGGCCGCGCGCGAGGTGGACGTCTCTTCCGTCCCGCCGGTCCTGTACTGCCTGGCCGCGACCCTCGCCATGTGCTGGCTGCTGCTGTGAAGCGCCCGGAGATCATCTCGCGCATCGTAATCGGGGCGGCCGTGCTCGGCGCCGTGGCGGCGCCCCTGTACCTGCGGGCGCGCACGCCTCTCCTCCACGCCCGGATGGCGGAGAACGGCGGCTTTCGCCCGGATTTCCTTCGGGCGACGGTGGGCGTTCCGCTTCACCTGCGCCTGACGTCCGACGACGTCGTGCACGGCTTCGCGGTCGGAAGGATGAACATGAAAAGCGTCGACATCCTGCCCGGAAAGGTCACCGACGTGACGCTCGTCTTCGACAAACCCGGCAGGTACACCTTCTACTGCACGCGCTGGTGCGGACTCGGCCACTGGCGCATGCGCGGCACGATCGAAGTCCGCGGCGCGGGCCCGGGGGCCGACCCGGCCGGCGTCCGCGAGGCGGCCGGGCCGCAAAGACCGCTGTACGCGACGCTTGGGCTTGACATCGACGCGCCGCACGAGGCGCCGCTTGCGCCGGCGGTCCGCCCTTCCGCCGCCGAAGGACGACGTCTGGCCGCCGGCGCGCCGATCGGCGACTTTCTCGACCCGGCGTACTACCGGTCGCATTCCCCGTACGAAACCTGGCGGCAATTGCGCAGGAAGCCGTTTTTCTCTACTCTGGATGATCGGCAGGTCTGGAACCTGGTCGCGTTCGTCTGGCGGGCCAACACCTCGCCTGCGGGACTCGCAAACGGGCGGAAGCTCTTCGCGAAGAACTGCGCCGCCTGCCATGGAGAGACCGGCGGGGGCGACGGCGTCTTCGCCCGCGAACTGGCCGCCCGCGGAAAGGCCTCCACGCCTGCGATGACCGGCGCGAAGACCATGCGGAGGCAGGCTCCCGCGAACTTCGCCGACGCAAGGCGCATGCTGGGGGCGAGCCCCGCGCTGCTGCAAGGCAAGATCGTGCGCGGCGGGATGGGAACGGGCATGCCCTCCTGGGGCCCCATCTTCACGGACAACCAAACCTGGAACCTGACGGCGTATCTATATTCCATTGCCTTTCACGATCCGAAAAACGGGGGGCCCGATGGCGAAAAAGCCGAAGAAACCGCAGGACAATAGGCAGAAGGACAAACCGCAAAGCAGGAAGCAGGGGTTCCCCTGGGGAAAGCTTCTGGTGGTTGCGATCGCGGCGATCGCCGCCACGTACTACCTGGCCAATCGCCGGACGCTTGCGCCTCACGGAAGCGGGCCTCCGCAGATCGCCGTCGATCACCAGAAGATCGACTACGGGTACGTGCATTTCGGGACCGAAAAGTCCTTCGATCTCCAGGTAACCAACGTGGGAGGCGCGCCCCTGCGGTTCGCCGAGGCGCCCTACATCAAAGTCCTGGCGGGGTGTTGACCGCCCGACCTGACCATCGGTTCGATGGTCCTTATGCCCGGAG
>CAYWOT010000256.1:0-217 GCA_964459975.1 uncultured bacterium | reverse complement strand
CGCACGACTTCGCCGTGCATCTCCAGACGAACGATCCCCGGCACCCCGACTTCGTCGTGCACGTTCTGTCCCAGTGGGGGCCTTAAAGCCCGCAGTTCGCACCAGGCTTCCGCTGCGGCGGCGGAACCGGGCATCTCTACCGCGTTGCGCCCGGTCGGGCATCCCAGGACGTGGTGTCCGCTACGCCTGCGGTGCCCTCGGTGGCGCGCCTTGTCTC
>CAYWOT010000255.1:3102-3567 GCA_964459975.1 uncultured bacterium | reverse complement strand
GAGGCAATGAGTCGACGGATATGACGTCTTTTGTCTCGATGATCGTAGCCCTCTCGAGAATGTTTTCGAGCTCCCGGACGTTTCCCGGAAAGTCGTAGGAGAGCAGCGCACGCATCGCCTCACCGTCGATCCGCCCGAGCGGTTTGCCCATCTTGCCTGCGAACTTCGTCAGGAAATGCTGCGACAGGGCCGGGATGTCCTCCCGCCGGTCGCGAAGGGCGGGAACGACGATCTGGATGACGTTGAGCCGGAAGTACAGGTCGTCGCGGAAGTGCCCCTCCTTCATCGCCTCCTCGAGGTTCTGCTTCGACGCGCAGACGATCCGGACATCCACGGAGATGTCGTCGTTGCCGCCGATCCGCCGGAAGGACCGCTCCTGGATCGCCCGCAGCAGCTTGCTCTGCATGGCGGGGGGAAGCTCGCCGACTTCGTCCAGGAACAGCGTCCCGCGGTGGGCGTGCTCGA
>CAYWOT010000255.1:0-3092 GCA_964459975.1 uncultured bacterium | reverse complement strand
TTCTTGTGCTGGACGGCGCCCGTGAACGCGCCCCGCACGTGGCCGAACAGTTCGCTTTCCATCAACGTTTCGGGAATCGCCGCGCAGTTGATGGGGACGAACGGAAACTCCCGCCGGTCGCTGCGGGAATGCAGGGCGGCGGCGACCAGTTCCTTGCCGGTCCCGCTTTCCCCCATGATCATGATGTTGGCGTTGGTGGGCGCCACCCGCTCGATCATCTCGAAGATCCGGACCATCGGTTCGCATCGGCCCACGATCCCCTCGTACGACGCCTTCTCCTGGACCTCCTCCCGAAGCGCGCGGCTGCGGATCTCCGCGGTTTCCCGGCGGGCGATCGCCTTGCGGATGAAGTCGCGCATCTGCCCGAGGTCGAACGGCTTGGTGATGGTGTTCGCCCCGAGGTTGAACGCTTCCTTGTCGACGTAGTCGTACGCGCCGAGCTTCATCGCCTCCACGGCCGACTTGTGTTCGGCGTACGCGGTCATGACGACCACCTCGGTCGACGGGTTCTTCTGGATCGCCGCCCGAAGGACCTTGAGGCCGTCGTCCTCGGCAGTCATCCGCAGGTCCGTCAGAACGAGGTCGTAGACGTTCCGGCCGATGGCCGCCTCGGCCTCCTCGAGCGACCCCGCCGTGTCGACCGCGTATCCCTCCTTTTCGAGAAAGATCTCCAGGAACTGCCGGAGGCTCTGCTCGTCGTCGACGACAAGAACGTATTGCTTCACGTTTTCGGTCCTCCACGGGGAACGGGCCTTTTGCCCGTCGGTCACCCCGTCCCGGTGAGCGGTACCTCCGCCTTTTTCCCCCCGCATCCCTTCCGGAGGCAGACCACCTCGGTCCTGCCTCCCTTGCGGACCTTCTCCGCCATGACGGGATATCCGCAGACCGGGCACGGTCCTTCGACGGGGCGGTTCCAGGTCGCGAACCGGCAATCCGGGTATCGGGAGCAGCTGAAGAACATCTTCCCTCCGCGGGAGGAGCGCTCCACGAGCTCGCCCTCGCGGCATTCGGGGCACGCCACGCCGGTTCCGTACGGTCTGCTGTTCCGGCACTCGGGGTAGCCGGAACACGCGAGGAAACGGGCCCCCTTCCATCGCCGGATGACCATCGGCTTTCCGCACACGTCGCACGCGACGCCCGCCTCCTCGTCGGGGACGATCTCCACGCCGCCTTCGGGGGTCTCGCGGAAGTTCGCCGTGTTCCGGCAGGCGGGGTAATTGCGGCAGGCGAGGAACCTGCCCGCTCTCCCGAACCGGACGACCATCTCGCCGCCGCAGGCGGAGCACGAGATGCCGGTGGCGATGAGCTCGTCCTTGACCGCAGGCATCGCGCTCTTCGCCCGTTCCAGCTCGCTCGAGAACGACCGGTAGAACTCGTCGAGCGCGCGGGCCATCTCGCGGTCTCCGTCCTCGATCTGGTCGAGCTCCTCCTCCATCCGCGCGGTGAAGGCGACGTCCATGACGTTGGGGAAGCTCTCCTCGAGGAGCTCCGTGACGATTCGGCCGAGTTCGGTCGGAGCGAACTTGCGGTCCTCCATCCGGACGTAGCCGCGGTCGCGGATCGTCTTCACGATCGATGCGTAGGTGGACGGGCGCCCGATGCCCTCCTCCTCGAGCTCCTTGATGAGGGAGCTTTCGGAGAACCGCGGAGGCGGCTGCGTGAAGTGCTGCGCGTCCACCAGTTCCCGGAGCGCGACGCTCTCCCCCTCGGAGAGATCCGGGAGAACGGTCCCCTCGTCCTTTTCCTCCCCGTTCTCCCCTTCCGCCCCCGGCCCTTCCGCGTCGCCGGCGGCGCCCCCTTCCTGATACAGCTCGAGGTAGCCGCGGAACCGCGGGATGGACCCGGTGGCCCGGAACAGGTAGCCGCCCGCGGAAGGCTGCCCCTCTCCCGCCGGGGGCACGGACGGATCGCATTGCACGTCGAGGGTGGTCTGTTCGAACTCCGCCGCCGCCATCTGCGAGGCGACGAACCGGTTCCAGATCAGTTCGTAAAGGCGGACCTGATCGCGGTTCAGGAAGGGGCGAACCGCGGAGGGCGGATATTCCATCGAGGTCGGGCGGATCGCCTCGTGCGCGTCCTGGGCGGATTTCCGGTTCCGGTACACGTTCGGGGCCGGAGGCAGATAGGCCTCTCCGTACGATTCGCGGATATGGCTCCGGGCGGCGTCCGCCGCTTCGCTCGCCACCCGCACGGAGTCCGTCCGCATATAGGTGATGAGTCCGACGAGCCCCGCCTCGGGGATGTCGACCCCCTCGTAGAGCGACTGCGCGACCAGCATCGTCCGGTAGGGCGGCAGCCTGAGCTTCCGCGCACCCTCCTGCTGCAGCTTGGACGTGGTAAACGGGGGCGGCGGAGAGCGCCGTCGCATTTTTTTCCGGATTTCGCGGACCCGGAACGGGCCGTGCTCGACCGCCCGCTTGAGCGCAAGGGTTTCCTCCGCGGTACGCGGCCTCACCTTCTCCCCTCCCGCCTCCACGAGCTTCGCGGCGAACTCGGGGGGGACGCTTCCGGCGAACCGGGCCGTGAGCGACCAGTACTCTTCGGGGACGAAGGAGGAGATCTGCTTCTCGCGCTCCCAGACGATCTTGACGGCGACGGACTGGACCCTTCCCGCCGAGAGCCCGCGCCGTACCTTCTTCCACAGGAGGGGACTCAACGAGTAGCCGACGATGCGGTCGAGGATGCGCCTCGCCTGCTGGGAGTCGTACTTGTTCCGGTCGAGCGGACGGGGGTCCGCAATCCCCTGCGTGACGCCCTTTTTCGTGATCTCGTGCAGGAGAACCCGCCGGACCTCGACCGGACGGGGCGGGGGCTCCTTCTTCCGGGATTTCCGGCCTTTCGCGACGTCGTCCACGATCGCCTCGGCGATGTGCCACGCGATCGCCTCTCCTTCCCGATCGGGGTCGGGCGCGAGATAGACCGTTTTCGCGGAGCGCGCGGCGGAAAGGATTTCCGCGAGCACTTTCTTCCGTTCCTTGATGACGAGGTACGTGGGAGCGTACCCGTGTTCCACGTCGACGCCCAGCCGGCTCTTCGGAAGGTCCTTCACGTGCCCCATGGACGGCAGGACCTGGTACCCCCTCCCGAGAATT
>CAYWOT010000254.1:0-3568 GCA_964459975.1 uncultured bacterium | reverse complement strand
TGCGGATCCGATCCACAAGGTGAGCATCATTCCACGGGGCATGGCGCTGGGACTGACGCAGCAGCTTCCGATCGACGAACGGCACACGTATTCCCGCGACTACCTCAGGGACAACATCACGATTCTCATGGGAGGGCGCGTCGCCGAGGAGCTGGTGCGCGGCGAGCTGACCACCGGCGCGGGGAACGACATCGAGCGCGCCACATATATCGCCCGGAAGATGGTCTGCGAGTGGGGAATGAGCGAGAAGCTGGGGCCGGTGACGTTCGGTCAGAAGCAGGAGGCCATCTTCCTCGGCAAGGAGTTCGCCCGCCACCAGGACTACAGCGAGGCCACGGCACGCGACATCGACGACGAAGTGAAGGGGATCGTCGTCACCTGCTACGAGCGGGCGAAGACGCTGCTGCAGACCAACCTCCACGTGCTGCACAAGGTGGCGCAGACGCTCCTCGAGAAGGAAGTCGTCGACGGTTTCGAGATCAAGAAGATCATCGAGGAGATGGTGGTTCCCCCCGACGGGCAGCCGCCGGCCGCCGAAGCGGGGTCGCCGGCCTAAAAGGAGCGCGACCGGAGAAGATGATCCGGGTGTTGCATTTCTCGCGTCCGGAGGACGCGCACCGCCGGATTGCCTTCTTGGGCGTACGCTCCGACGATGCGGCGCGTCTGATCGCTCGGCTCCGGCCGTTTCTCCTGAGCGTTCCGCTGGAAAGCGGGATCTGGCGGCATCTTCCGCCGCTTCTCGACCGGAAAGGCATTCCCCATGCGCGCGGGAACGGCGTCCTGCTCCTTACGGTATCGTCGGCGGAAGAGATCGACGCGGCGGCGCGAGAGACGGGCCGTCGCGAAGGCCCTCTGGGCCCCCTTCGGGAGGCCATCGAGCGCTATCGGAGGCGGGAATTCCTCCTCCGATGCCGCGACCGGTCGATCGCGCTCTCCGGGACGCCCCGGATCATGGGGATTCTGAACGTGACGCCGGATTCCTTTTCGGACGGAGGCAAATTCGCGTCCCCGGAACGGGCCGTGGAACGCGGAGAGCGGATGGCGGCGGAGGGGGCCGACATCATCGACGTGGGGGGCGAGTCTACGCGCCCGGGCGCGGTGCCCGTCCCGGAGGAGGTCGAGCTCTTGCGCGTGATTCCCGTCGTGCGGGCGCTAGCGCGCCGCACGGCGGCGCTTCTTTCGGTCGATACGACCAAGGCGGAGGTCGCCCGGCGGGCGATCTCGGAGGGAGCCCACATCGTCAACGACACGAGTGCCATGGCCGACGATCCGGGCATGGCCCGGGTCGTGGCGGAGTCCGGCTGCGCCGTCGTGCTGATGCACCGCCTCGGAAGGCCCCGGACCATGCAGCGGGACCCTTCGTACCGCTCTCTGTTCGGCGAGATCCTGGATTCGCTCGAGGCGAGCGTCGCCGCGGCGGAAGCCGCGGGCGTCGCGGAAGACCGAATCCTGGTCGATCCGGGCATCGGTTTCGGCAAGCGGCTTTGCGACAACCTCGCCCTGCACCGGCACCTCGGGGACCTCCGGAATCTCGCGAAGCCGATCCTGTTCGGCCCGTCGAGGAAATCGTTTCTCGGGACGATCACCGAGCGGGGTCCGGAGGAGCGGGTCGCCGGAACGGCGGCGTCGGTGGCGATGGCGGTGGCCGCCGGCGCGCACGTGGTGCGGGTGCACGACGTGGCGGCGATGAGGGACGCGGCGCGCGTGGCGGCGTCCGTCGCCGGAGGCGTCGAGTGCTAGGCGCGTTTCCGTCCGTCCGGGTGGTGGATGTTCTCGACATCCTCCTTGTCGCGTTCATCTTCTACTGGGTCCTCCTGTTCATCCGGGGGACGCGCGCGGTGGAGATCCTCCTCGGTCTTCTCCTCCTGGCCGGGATGTTCATCCTGTCGAAGGAGATCGGCATGGTGACGTTCCAGTGGGTCGTCGGCAACTTCTTCGGCGGCTTCATCGTGATTCTGGTGGTGATTTTCCAGAGCGAGATCCGGCGAGGACTTGCCCGGATGGGCCAGGCGCGGCTCTTCGGGTGGTCCGCCGCGTCCGCGGGGACCGACTTTCTCGAGGAGCTGGCGTCGTCCGCGTTCCGGCTCGGCGCTTCGCACATCGGAGCGCTTCTCCTGCTGGAACAGCACATGGGGCTCACGGAATACGTGGAGCACGGGAAGAAGATCGATGCGGTGTTCTCCTCCGAACTTCTGGAGTCGCTGGTCTCGCCCCTTTCCCCGGTTCACGACGGGGCGGTGGTGATCCGCGGGGAACGGATCGCCGCCGCGCGCGTCATCCTCCCGATTCCGGCGGAATCCCCGGTGACCCGCGCGATGGGAACGCGCCACCGGGCGGCCTGGGGCATGTCGGCCGAGACCGACGCGATCGCGGTGGTGGTTTCGGAGGAAACCGGGAACGTCACGGTCTTCTTCGACCGCCAGCTGAGGGTGGTCCGGAGCGAGCGCGAGCTGGAGGGATTCCTGCGGAGCCGGATCAGTCCATGAAGAACTTCTTTCGAAAGAACCTTGGCTTAAAGGTGCTGGCTCTCGGGCTCGCCTTCCTTCTGTGGTGGTTCGTCGCCGGCGAGAGCAACGTTCACGTGGGGTTCGCCGTGCCGCTCGAGATCCGCAACATCCCCCCGGGGCTCGCGATCACGAACAAGGTGGAACGGCAGGTCGACGTGCGGCTCGCGGGCGCGTCGACCCTCGTCAATACCTTGCAGCAGAAGGACCTTTCGGTGGTGGTGGATCTTTCCGGCATGAAGCCGGGCAAGGAGACCCTCGCTCTGACCGAGAGGTCCGTCCGCGTCCCGGCGGGATTCCGGGTGGAGCGGGTTTACCCGGACACCATCGAAGTGGTCCTGACCAAACTCGTCCGCAAGACGATCCCCGTGATCCCGCAGATCGGCGGACCGTCCGGGGTCCGGGCCGGGATCGTGAAGACGGAAGTGGATCCTCCGTCTCTGCAGGTCGAGGCGCTTCCCGGCGAATTCGCCCACCTGAAGGCCCTCACCACCGAAGAGATCGTTCCCAAGACCACCGAGGGCGTCTACACGGCGAAGGTGCGGGTGAACTTGCCGGAAGGCCATGCTAAAATCGTCGGAAATCCGATGGTCCAGGTCACGATCCAATTCCGGAAGTAGGAGGAATTCGGCTTGTACAGGAGGATGTTCGGAACCGACGGAGTCCGGGGCGTCGCCAATCTCGAACCGATGACGGTGGAAACCGCGATGGCGCTGGGTCAGGCCGTGGCGTACAGCTTCCGGTCCCCTTCGGGCAGACACAAGATCGTCATCGGCAAGGATACCCGTCTTTCGGGGTACATGTTCGAAACGGCCCTGGCCGCCGGAATCTGCGCGATGGGCGGCGATGTGATGCTGGTCGGTCCGCTGCCCACTCCGGGGATTGCCTTCCTGACGCACTCCATGCGGGCGGACGCCGGCGTGGTGATTTCCGCTTCCCACAACCCGTACCAGGATAACGGAATCAAGTTCTTCGGCCGGGACGGCTTCAAGCTGGCGGACCCGATCGAGGAAAAGATCGAGATGCTCATGCTGGGAAGCCAGCTGCGGGAGATGCGGCCGCCG
>CAYWOT010000253.1:0-3570 GCA_964459975.1 uncultured bacterium | reverse complement strand
GGGCCCGAGGCGGTCGGCGCTTACTTCTCGAGCGAGTCCAGGTAGGCCAGGATCTCCGCTACATGCTCCTTCGTGATCCAGTTCTTCTGGTTCAAGATCTCTCCGAGGAATCGGTGGGCCTTGCCGGAAATGTCCTCCTCCAGCTGCTCGGAGAGCGCCTGCCTGAGCTGGTCGATCGTCACATACCCCTTCAAACAGGCGGCGGTTCCGAAGCGCCGGGGGCCGTCTCTCGATTTGGCTTTTCCCATCGGTTCGGCAACCTCCTTCCCCTCTTTCCTATGCTGCCATTCGGGCGAACGTCTCGCAATGCAGCAATCCCGCCAACGACCTGTCGGCCCCATATACAAAGTACGGCCGAAACAGCCCCCCAAATGCATGGGAACGGAATCTTTGCCCCCGGGGCCAAATCGAATGAACAGGTGCCCATTGCGCAGCCATGCATTGGCGCGGGCCGTTACGAATCGCACCGCAGGACCCCATGGGGTATGAAGGAGAACCGGTCATGCCGAAGGAAGACGAAGTCCGCAAGGCATCGAAGAGTTTCTACGCGGGGTTGAACCGCATGGTCAACGGGGACGCCGCCCCGTTGGCGGACGTCTGGTCGCACGGTGAAGAAGTGACAGCCCTGCACCCGATCGGCGGTCGGCAAGTCGGCTGGAATGCAGTACGAGAGTCGTTCGAGCAAGTGGCTCGACTGGCCTCGGACGGGAAAGTGGAACTGAGGGATCAACTCATCCGCGTCGCGGGCGATGTGGCAGTCGAAGCGGGCATCGAGTATGGCCGACTCACGCTTGCCGGTGAACGGGTGGCCATCGAACATCGCGTCACGAACATCTATCGGCGGGAAGCCGGCGCATGGAAGATCATTTACCACCACACGGACCCTTCCCCGGCGATGCTCGATGTCTTCAGCCGGTTGCAGCCGCCCCAGGCGAAAACCGGGACGGACCGGTAGTTGTCCGATCGCCGTGAAGGAAATGGTGAAGCAGACCCTGAAGACCGATTTCAAATAGATACAAAAAAAGGGGAACCGATTCTCCGGTTCCCCCTGCCGTTTCCAGGTTCTTCCTGTTTATGCAAGTCTTTTCAGCAGATTACCAACCCATCTCCCGGGAAATCCCCCGCACGCGCGGGTCGTAAACGGTTCGACCACGGAGCCGATCACGCTAGTCCCCGGATGCCTTCGGGAACTTCTCCAGCGGGATGCGGTCCCGGTTCGCGGCAAGCCAGCTCTCGAACGTCTGCATCGCGGGATTCAGCTCCCGGGAAAACTCGAGACTGCGGGCCCCGCAGAAATCCTCCTCGAAGTCGCGATTGAACTGGAACATGTTCCCCAGATCGTCCGCGCCCGGGAATCCCAGGCCGCGATAGACGTCGGGAGACACGTCGTTGTACCGGATCTCCTGCTTCAACGCCTTGGTCAGCGCGGCGGCCATCTGTCCGCCGGTCAGGTGATCCCCTGCGATGCCGACGGTCTTTCCGACGAACTCGCGCCCCCGCCGGAAAATGGCGTACGCGCACTTGCCGATATCGTCGGCGGCAATGCCGGGCAGCTTCTTCTCCCCCATGGGGAAGGTGATGTAGAGGTGCCCGTCCTCCCCTCGCTTGGGGCCCATGCCGAAATAAATCAGGTTCTCCCAGTAGAACGACGTCAGCAGGAAGGTCGTCGGAACCCCTTGGTCGGTGAACGCCTGGTCGGCCTCTCCCTTCCCGTCGAAGTGGGGAACCTTGTACTTACCGTTAAGCGTCGGCATCCGAGCGTCGTGCAGCGGAACCCATTTCCGGGTGTCCTCGAGGGTTGACCAGATGACGTGTTGCACGCCGGTCTCTTTTGCCGCAACGGCCATGTTCTTTGCCTGCGCCACTTCCTTCTCCGGAGAAAAATGATCCCAGAAGAAGGTGACGCAGAATACCCCGTGGGCGCCATGGAACGCCCGCTTCAGGCTCTCTGCGTCGTCGATGTCGGCCGTAACAACTTCGGCCCCCACTTTCTTCAGTTCTTTCGCCTTGTCGGACAATCTGTTTCTCGTCAGGGCGCGCACCGAGTATCCTCCGCCCTTGTCCCCCACGATGGCACGGCACAACCCGCTCCCCTGCGCTCCCGTGGCTCCGACCACCGCGATGACCTTGTTTTCGGTCACGGCGAGCCTCCTTTCTTTGCCTTCCGGACCTCTTCCATCTTTTGATCGGCCCCGGAAAGCGAAGGATTCCCTCTACCAATGGGAAATCCCCCTCCCCTGCGGGGAAAACCTAGATGCAACGAACGCAGCCCCCGGAAACCCGATCCGGGACGCCGCACCGGATGACCACCGCGGAAGTCGACACCGAAGAATCGGCTCATGACTTGCCTGCCATTTCACGTTCCGCAGTGTGGGCGAAATCAGCGGCAACCGAGACAGGCGAGCCGGTTTTCAAGCCACTCGGCCCGATCGGTCGGTCTCGCTCTTGTCGCTAAGGTCCGGGAATCATTATGGAGGCTCCTTTGTGGCAGAACGAAGGAAGATTGCGGATTTCGACCATATGTCGTTCCCCGGTGGACGGTCAGCGCTTCGGTGGTGTCGGGAACAGCGCATAGGGGGTTTTCGGTACCTGACCGGGCGGCAGGTAAGCCGGAGCGGGCTCCCCGCCGGGACCAAGATAGCGGACAAATTGATAGATGGCCTGCAGATCCTCTTTATGCATGATATTGACGTCGAACCACGGCATCGGGGGCTTGCGTTTGAGAGTTCGTGCGGCGTCCACCCACGCCTCTTCTGCCATTCCACCCATGAAGAGTCGCAGATTGGACGCGTACGTCGTCCCCCACGGCCCACGCCATCCAAAGCGGTCACCGGTGAGCCATACCTTTTCGGGAACGTTCCCGTCCGCAAACAAATATCCCGGCGTATGGCAGTCGTTGCACCCGGCGATCTGTGCCAAATAACGACCATGTTCCACCGTTTTCATATCGAACCCCGCCGCTCCCTTTTTCGGCGCCGTTGTTCCTGCCAGTGCCCCGTTGCCCCGGAGTGGCGCGAAACAGAGCACTACCAACACGGCGAGTCCGTTCCGTACAACAGTCTTCATTTTCGCAGCCTCCCTTCGCATCTCGTCGATCATGGTTCGAGACGGCTGGCGGTTGAGCAGACGGGTTCCCGGGATGCTCAGCGGAATGCGATCTGGTGCGGCACTCTGGAGGAGGTGGAGACAAACGAGATGTCGCGAGGTCGCACAGGATGGCCGGCTTGGGGGAATCATCGATAACGCCCCGTTCCGATCGGCGCTACGGTGTCGTTTCGCCTGCCGCCCGAACTCGTCGAACCTACCCCATCGTAATCAAACCGTTCTCGAAAAACAATCCGCGGCAAGACGCGCGGCGGTCAGACCATACAATCCTAAAATTCGAAATATAGGCGCCCTGCAATTCAGGAAACTCCGCATCGCTGTGGATGGTCGAACATCCATCCAAGAGGTCAAACAGGGAGGAGGAGGTGTCTTATGGCAAAGGTCTCGGCTTGCCGGTATCGGTGATTCAAATGGTGCCTAAGGGGGGACTCGAACCCCCACGGGTCTCCCCACCACCCCCTCAAG
>CAYWOT010000252.1:0-3591 GCA_964459975.1 uncultured bacterium | reverse complement strand
GGCCGGCCGCTTCGATGGCCGCTCCCTTGGTGACGATGACGGCGTCCCCCACCTTCGCCATGTTCGGAGTGACGTACCGGTCCCGAGGCCCGATGCAGATCACGGTGGCCCCCCCGATCATCGGGTAGTCGCACCCCTCGTACCGACCGGTATGTCCGGACAGGACGGCCATCCCGATCCGGTCGCATTCCCGGTGCATGACGGTCCACAACGCCTCGAAGTCGTCCCGGGTCATGGAAAGGGGCAGGTTCAGATCCATCGTGATATAGGTGGGCCGGATCCCCGACGTGGCGGCGTCGGACGCCAGGATATGGACCGCGAACCAGGCGGACCGCTCCCATCCGTAGGGCGGAACGACGAAGATCGGGTCCGTCGTGGTCACCATCACCTGCCCGTTCCCCAGGTCCGCGACTCCGACGTCGACGCCGTGGCGGGGACCGACCAGGATCTCGGCGCGCTTCCGGCCGAGCCTGGGCAGGATCACCTCGTCGAAGATGTCGGGGGAAACCTTGCCGATCGCGGGCATCTGCGCTTTCACGATGTTCTCCTTGCCCGGAAAGAAGCCCCGCCGTGGCCCCGGGAGGGGAGGTCCGGGCGCTCCGATCATTATTGCGGGCCGGACGCCCGATGGCAAGACGCGCCGAAATAGGGAGAGGCAAGGCGGGCCTCCCCTAAAGCGGATCCGGCGACGCTTCGGAACGCGATCGGCCGCCGCGGATGGTATAGTAGTCGGCATGAAGGCGCTCCTCCTGGAAAACATCCACCCGGGTGCCGCCACGGCCCTCGCGGCCGCAGGATTCACCGTCGAAGCGGTTCCCCAGAGCCTCAGCAAGAACGTTCTCGCCCGGATGATCGGGGACGCCGTCGTTCTCGGGATCCGGTCGAAGACGCGCATCGGGCCCGACCTCATGCAGCGCGCCCCCCATCTCGCGGCGATCGGCGCGTTCTGCATCGGCACGGACCAGATCGACCTGTCCGCGTGCAGCGCGAAGGGCATCGCCGTCTTCAACGCTCCCTACAGCAATACACGCAGCGTCGTCGAGCTCGCCTTGGGCGAGATGATCCTGCTCCTTCGGGGCGTGGCCGACGCCACGGTCAAGCTTCACGCCGGCGCCTGGACGAAGAGCGCCCGCGGATTCCACGAGATTCGCGGGAAGCGGCTGGGAATCATCGGCTACGGAAACATCGGATCCCAGCTCTCCATCCTCGCCGAAGCGCTCGGAATGGACGTGGGGTACCACGACCTCGAGGAAAAGCTGCCTCTGGGGAACGTGCGCCGGTATTCCTTCGAGGAGCTGCTGCGGCGCTCCGACATCATCTCGGTCCACGTCGACGGCAGAGAGTCGAACCGGAAGCTGATCGGCGAGGAGCAGTTCGCGGCGATGAAGGAAGGGGTCGTCTTCCTGAACTTAAGCCGCGGGTTCGTCGTGGACGTCGAGGCGCTCGCCCGCCACGTGCGGCGCGGCCGGATCAAGGGAGCCGCGGTCGACGTCTTCCCCGAGGAGCCGGAAAGCAACAAGACCCCGTTTTCGTCGTGCCTCCAGGGCCTCCCCAACGTGATCCTGACCCCGCACGTCGGGGGCTCCACCGAGGAGGCCCAGGCGGGCATCGGCACCTTCGTCGCAGAGCGGATCGCGGCGTACGTCTCCAGCGGCAGCACCACCGCGAGCGTCAATTTCCCCGTGTACCAGCCGCTGGGGCCCGTCTACCGCCACCGGTTCGCGCACATCCACGAGAACATCCCCGGCATGCTCGCCCGGATCAACGACGCGTTTGCGCAGCGGGAGGTCAACATCGCCGGACAGCACCTGGAGACGCGGGGGACGGTCGGTTACGCAATCATCGACGTCGACTGTCCCTGCAACGCGGGGCTCCTGGCCGATCTCGAGTCGATTCCCGGCACCATCCGCGTGCGCCAGGTCTACTGAGCGCCCCCCGGCGCAGTGCGCGCCGTCCGAAACTCCCTCCGGCCGATCGGTATCGCAAAGGCAAAGGATGGTACGGGTTCGCACGGCCTGCGGGAGCGGGCCCGCCGGACGCGGTTCCCTCTCGCGGCGAACGGTTCGCGGATCCCCCGATCGTACGACGCCGCGCGGTCTTCCGTGGCGGTGCCGTCCCGCGGGGCGGGAGCAAGGAAGGAGGGACGAGTCGCATGAAACCGAATCCGCTGCTGGAATTGTCGAAATTCGGGCAGAGCCCCTGGCTCGACTATCTCGACCGCGAATTCGTCGATTCCGGAGAGCTGGGGCGCCTCGTGTCCGAAGACGGTCTCCGGGGCGTGACGTCGAACCCCACGATCTTCGAGAACGCGATCGCCGGCGGACACGACTACGACGGGCAGATCCGGGAACTCGCCGCAAAGGGAATCGCCGTCAAGGACGCCTACAAGGAGATCGTGACCGAGGACATCCGCCGCGCGGCGGACGTCCTGCGCCCCGTGTACGACTCGACGAACGGCGACGACGGGTACGTCTCGCTCGAGGTGGACCCCGACCTGTCGTACGACACCCAGGCGACGATCGTGCGCGCCGTCGAGCTGCATCAGGCGGTCGGCCGGCCCAACGTGCTGATCAAGATCGGCGCCACCCGCGAGGGCGTGCCCGCGATCGAGGAGTGCACCGCGCGGGGAATCCCCGTCAACGTGACCCTGCTGTTTTCCGTCCGGCGGTATGCGGAGGTCGCGGAGGCGTACATGCGGGGGCTTGAGAGACAGATTTCAGCGGGAGAGGACGTGCGGCGGGTCGCTTCCGTCGCGTCCTTCTTCGTCTCCCGCGTGGACACGCTCGTGGACGGCCTCCTCGACGAGGCGGCGCGCAAGGGACACGGCGCGCCCCGCGGGGAGCTGGCGCCCGGGCTGAAGGGCAAAGTGGGGATCGCCAACGCGCGACTGGCGTACGCCCGCTTCCGGGAGACCGTTTCCACCGCGAGGTGGAAGAAGCTCGCGGAGAAGGGGGCGCGGATCCAGCGCCCCTTGTGGGGAAGCACCTCGACCAAGAACCCGGACTACTCCGACGTCCTGTACGTGGAAGCGCTCATCGGGCCGGACACGGTCGATACGATGCCGCTCAAGACGCTTCGGGCGTTCCGCGACCACGGCAAAGCGGCCGACACCTTGACCGGGACGGAAGCGGAATCGCGACGGATCCTCGAACGGCTGAGTCTGCTCGGCATCGACATCGAAGAGGTGTGCGCGACGCTTACGCGCGAAGGCGTGGAGAAGTTCATCGACTCGTACGAGAAACTGCAGACTGCAATCGACCGCAGGCTGCGGGGGGAACGGGCGGCCTAACCCCCTACTGCGGCCCGCGGGACCGGAAGAAGGAGGTGAATGCGACGCGTGCCCGTCGGGAAAGGGCTTGACACCGAAAATCGGTCGCCACTATTTTATAACTTATTATTACGAGCTTCGCCGATCGGACCCGGCGCGAGCGTGCGCGGGGCCGGGCTATCCGGAAGATCGAACGTTTCCCGTACGATAGTGCTCATGGGGTAGTGTCTGCCGCGGTAAACCGAAACGGTTCATCAGCGCAAGGGGGTTGAAATGAAAAGCAAGATATTCGGTACACTGTTCTGTTTCGTCGCGTTGATCGC
>CAYWOT010000251.1:0-3612 GCA_964459975.1 uncultured bacterium | reverse complement strand
ACATGTCGCCGAAAACCTGGTTGAATCCATCGACGCTTTCGCTTCGTCGAAGTTCTTGGCGTTCAAGATCACGTTGACGCCCAGATATCGGAATCTTTGATGATTGACCACCGACTCGCCCACCACGACGCGCGTGGCCGTGTACCGACCGGTCTTGTTGATGCGGTTCTGGATTTCGTGCAATGCGGGCATCGGCTTCATCCGGAACAGTCCGGGCAGGACCACCGAGATCACGACGACCGTCGTCGCCAGCCATGCTCCGACGACGTACCGGTGGCCTTTCCACATTGCCTTGGTCCGGAGATCTCCGCGATGGCGCCTCTTCACCACGAGAGATCGGACCGCGAGATCGTGTACGGACTGCCGCGTCGCGCGATTGAAGATCGAGAGGTAGAGGATCGCGCCTCCCAATCCGAAGACGATCAGCCCGACGAGAAATCCGAAAAAGGACGGCATGATCCCGGTGGGAAAGACCGCTCCGTTCAGAAAGAACGGGACGCCGAGAACGGTGTATCGGGCGAGAGACCGGCCGAGCGATAAGAGGTTTCCTCCCTCATCGACGACCCGTATCCCCATGAGCTTCTTTCCGAGGGTCTGGCCGCCGCCGATGGCGCTGCCGAATACGGAAAAATAGACGCCCGCGACGACGAATCCCAGCACCCGGCCCCAGCCTCCGAGGGAGACGAAGAGGTCCATGAAGAACAGACCGAAAACGTGTCCGACGATCCCGAGGACGACTCCATCGATGGCAAATGCAGCCAGGCGTCGCCAAAAGCCGGAAATTGGCTTGTCGGGAGCGCTGCCCTCTCGGGCGGATCCGGCGGTCGGCTCGTTGAGCGAGGAAGGTTCGGGCAGTTCCACGAAGCGCCTCCTGTCAGAGAGATCGGGCCGACGTTTTCAGCGATCGACCGTCCCTCCGGTATTTCGGCAGGGACTGCCGCCGGATTCATCCTGTGGTTGAACGGTCACTCACGACAAGACAAAACCGACCATCACGTCGTCCTTCGCTCCGCTACGACGATCTCCGATGGGATTCCGCATTGAACAATCGCTTCACGATGAGTCATGTTCCAATCCGACGAATCGATGTATGAGAGCAACGAGATCGGCCGGCAGCCCCCGACCCAGCGGGGCCGAAACGTGTAAAGCGCACCCCAGGCTTTCTCGATCATCCGAGGAATCAATGTGGACCCGTGGGTGAGACTGGAAAGCGCAAGAAGGCTCCCTGAGGAGAGCACGCGATGAGCGTCCTTGAGCAACGAACGGATATCATCATCCGAAAGAAGGTCCAGTACATAGCACGAGAGAAGACGATCGCAGGTGTCGGAAGCCACCGGGAGGTGCATCTCGCCATTCGTTTGTAGGACGTCCACACGATCGCCGAAGCGTGAAAGTCGTTTTCGCGCAAGGGTCGCCATCGTGATACTGATATCCAGTGCGAGGTATCGCGCAGTCCGGGGCAGATATCGATCCAGCAACATTTCCGCAAGCCGCCCCGTGCCACATCCGAACTCCAGCACCGATCCTGCTTTGTCCAATGAGGCATGGGCGATCAGGTCGGCAATCGCCTTGTCTTCGTAAAATCGTTGCCGGTCCTGCTTCGAACCGAAGCGATCATAGAACATTCTGGCTTCTTCGTGCGAAAGCGCCATCTGGCTGGTCCGAACCGTCTAACGTTCCGGTTCGGCGGCGTGCCGCCATTGCCTGCGGATGACCGTTTCAACGACTACGACTCGCGCACTCATCGATCGGCTCTCCAACGACCGGTTTTACGGTGCGGGGCCTCGGGTCCTCGGCAGGGCGGGCGTCGGCTTCAGCCCGTTATTAGGCGGTCTCCTGGCGCAATCAAGAACAGGCGGTTCGGTCGACATGGTCGTTATCATCAAAGACCAATGTCAGCTCTGGGAACCCTCCTCCCCTCCGGCATCAGATCGAAATCTCTTTCCCTTCCCCCAATCGACCCCGTCGACGGTATGCGGCCAGGCGCTCCTCTCGCGCTCTTGCGATCTGCGCTTGTTTCGTCGCCAGCAACCGTTGTTCCAGTTTCCTGCTCCGGAAAAGAAGCCGCCAAAACGCGTTCACGCCGCCTGGAGAGGGGGCATCGAACATCCCATGGTCTTTGTGGAACCTGTAATCCGCCCGGAGTAGCGTCCCGCTTGTCGCTACCAAGTCGCGGAACGTCCGGGTGGCGCCACGGATGCCGAACCGGTCGGCAATCTGCCATTTCTCGTCGAGCGCCCGGTCCAGGTCTTCGACCGTCCGGCGCACGGAGGCGGCAAAGGAAGGGGCATCCGCTGCGCTCTGGGTCAACACGGCGATGCAGCGCGGCCCAAACTTGTTTAGGACACCCTGCAAGTACCAGGCGGTCTGCGCCTCTAGCGGTCCGCCCCCGGTGGCGGCTACGAAGCCATACTTGCCCTTCAGCGAGGGGCGATGGGCGATACCCCAGCCGCGGTCAAGAAATACCTTCAGGTGAGAGTCCACCATCCCGGAGGCACAGGTGCCGACGAAGACGATGCCATCGACCGGGTGCAGGTGCTGCTTGAGCGCCTCGTACTTGTCCTTGAGAACACAGATTCCGTCCTCGTGGAAGTCGCAGAGGTAACATCCCACACAGGGGCCGACATTGCGGTCTTGCAGCTCGACCACCTCCACGCTGTTCCGGGAATAGCGATGGATGGACTCTACGACCGAGGCATTGGCCGGGTCTTCCGACAAGCGATTGCCGGTGAGGACCAGGATTGTCTTGTCGCCGGTTTTCGACGCCGGGGGATCGTCCACGGCAAACCCCGGACCACGGTACGTGGGCGAGAGATACCTGCGCTCCACCGGCGGATAGTGTCTGGCGGGCAAATACTCGTCGGCCAGCGTGCGGTTGAGCTGCCCCGCCAAGATGCGGCAGCTGTGCTCCGTCACCTCTTCGTCGTCCCCGTAGCCGAAGATGGGATTGCCTACGGCTGACACATCCCCGACGTAGCCAAAGCCCAGCTGTTCGCTGACAAAGCGCACCCGGTCGAGGATGAAATCGTCGTGGACACGGACCGAGGTCATCACTGCCGCCGCGACCTTGCCGCTGAAGTTACATCCCTGTGCAAACAGCTTGTCGAGAAGATACTGCATCTGCACCGGGACGAACAAAAGCCATGCGCCGAAGGTCCAGACGACGGCGTCGGCCGTCCGCATCTTTTCCGCGATCTTCGAGAACGCCGGCTCTGCTTCGCCGGGATCGGTGGACAGCTTGGCCTTGGCCACGTCTACGAATTCATAGTCGTAATCGAGGAAACGGGCCAGGTACTTCGCCGTGCACAAGCTGGCGCTTCGTTTACGGCGGGGGCTGCCGCATAGAAAGAGTACCTTCTTCGTCGTCATGGTCTTATTCTCCCAACATCTGGCGGAACGTTGGAGAATCCTGCGGTTCACTTGAGGATCTTCATAGATACCTCTTTCCGCCTTGGCTGCCTCACGTTCGGCTTCGGCTGCGGGACCAAAAGGTTTTCGGAAGGGTAGCCGTCAGTTACAGCCTGCGGTCAGGCCCGACCGTGTTAGATGTCGGGCCCGAGCTTACTCTTGCCTGACTATATCGACCGAGATCTCCACCGCCGGAATCGTTCC